>JAMDCE010000250.1 GCA_023489135.1 Chloroflexota bacterium | reverse complement strand
GAACCTGCAGATTGGGTTTCTCGTCAAGACATATGACCAGGATGTCGCGCTCCAAGAGCCAATCGACGCGCTCGTAGCACCACAGCACACGGCTCGCTCGCTGGATCGCCGACTCATTCCACACTGTCGTCTTCCAATAGCGCCATCGATGCGGCTGCAACGAAGCCGCTGCCAGGATGCGGGCCACCGTCCTGTAGTGAATCGTGTCGATAATCTCTTGTCTGGTGACCTCCTGCTGCAGAGTTCACGCCGACCAATGGGTCAAACTCAGGCCGTGGTCGCCAGGGTTCGAACAGGCCAGATTCTCTATCCGCACTCGTGCCAGGGGGGGGAATCTGCCGCGGGCGACCTGGCCGAGCAGCATCGTAGACCGCTTGGAGTCCCCGTTCTTCGTAGCGACGGGCTATCCGCCAGACTGTCGCCTGATCTCGATCCATGTGACCAGCTACCGAAGCGGTCCGACCCCCGGCAGCCAAAGCGAGCAGGATACTCGCCCGCTTGGCCACACGTTGCTCGGTCTTGCCCTTACGAACCAGTGATTCCAAGACCGGAACATCCTCTGGGTGCAAGTTCACTTCGCGCGGCTTGCGTCCTCTCATCAGGCACCTCCTGGAGCGACGGTGCCCAGGCCCTCAGCCTAGTCGCACCTGAATGTTGCCTGAATTTCTTGCATAATTTGGGCCACGGTCCACTAGAGAGTGAGGACGGGTGTCTTGGATAATTGTATCAAACTGAGTCTGGATTTGCCCGGGCCTGAGTTCTAAATGGAATCCGATCACCCGCATAGATTATGATGCGGGTTATGGGCAAGGATCACCACAAGAAGCTATCCCCTGAGGAGAGAGACCGGATTGCCTTGATGCGGGGAAGAGGGGAGTCGATTAGGAACATCGCGGTCTTCATCGGAAGAAGCGCGTCGACGATCAGCGACGAGTTGAAACGGAACTCACTGAACAGCGGGGAGTACGTGGCCATACATGCTCAGGGCAGAGCGAACGAGCGGAAGGCGAGGGGTAGAAAGAGGCACCCGCTGAAGAACGAGACTGTGTATGCCTACGTCATCGAGAAGTTGAGAGAGGGGTGGAGTCCAGAGCAGATCGCTGGCCGACTCAAGAAGGAGAACGGGGAGACGGTAATCTGTCACGAGACGATTTATCGGTTCATCTACAGCGAGCAGGGCAAGAAGATGGGGTTATCGGAGTATTTGCCTTGTAAGCGGACGAAACGGCGACGAAAGCGAGGCCGGAAGGTCCATAGAAGCAGGATTCCTGACCGTGTGAGCATCCGCGAGAGACCAATTGAGGCGAGTTCAAGGGTCGAATTCGGTCATTGGGAGGGTGATACCGTGGAGGGCAGGGGACACAAGGATGGTATTCACACCGAGGTGGAGAGAGTCTCGAGGTTAACGTTAGCCGTTAAAGTTAAGCAGGTTAGTTCTGAACTGACCATCGAGGCTCAAAAAGCAATGTTTGCTCCGTTGCCTGCCGAGGCCAGGAAGTCGACAACCTTGGACAATGGCCGAGAGAACCACCGTCATATGGAGCTGGCCGAACTAGGGATGACCACCTACTTCGCTGACCCCTATTCGTCTTGGCAACGAGGCTCCAACGAGTATCACAATGGGCTCCTGAGGAGATACCTCCCAAAGGGTTCATCGTTCGAAGACCTCGACAACGACGAACTCGCTGACATTGTCAGCGAGATCAACGACCGGCCGAGAAAGGTGCTCGGTTTCAACACGCCACAGGAGGTGTATAATCGCTGCCTGGGTGTTCGGATTCCACTGTGAATGTAGGGGGCTGAGAGTGCTTGGGCTATAGTGGTAAACTAAATTCGGACACGAAAAGGGGCCAAATTAAGGTGTAAACTGGAGGCATGAGAAAGCATTTCACTACCAACCAGAAGGCCCAAATCGTGCTCGAAGTGCTCAAAGAAGAGAAGACGGTGAGCCAGATCGCTTCGGAATATGGCGTTCATCCGAATCAACTCTACCGATGGAGAGCTCAAGCACTGGAAGGTCTGCCCAAGCTGTTCGAGAATGACCGCAAGACCCAGAAGGCCGAGGAGGCAGCCCACGAGCGTCAAGTTCAGGAATTGTATGCCGAGATAGGGAAGCTGAGCACGCAGTTGGCCTGGCTCAAAAAAAAATCTGGCCTCGAACCTATCGAGAGATGAACGCCTGCGGCTGGTCGAGCGGGACAACCCAGAACTGCCGCTGAAGGTCAAGGCCGAGCTGCTGGGATTGAATCGCACAGGTCTCTATTACCAGCCCGCTGGGCCGTCGGCTGAGGAAATCGCCATCAAGCATCGCATTGACGAAATCTATACTGCCCACCCCTACTATGGTTCGCGGCGGATCGCCGTCGTTCTGAATAGGGAAATGCCGATTTCGCGCCCGACGGTCCAGCGCTATATGCGTGAGATGGGTATCAGCGGCATCTGCCCTGGGCCCAACTTGAGTAAGCGACGGGAGGAGCACAAGGTTTACCCGTACTTGCTACGGAATCTGGTCATCGACCATCCCAATCAGGTGTGGGGAATCGACATCACCTACATTCGCTTGCACGGAGGCTGGATGTACCTGGTGGCCATTCTGGACTAGTTCTCGCGATACGTGCTCAGTTGGAAATTGGACCAGACCCTGGAGATGCCATTTGTGCTGCGGGCAGTGGACGACGCGCTGGCTCAAGGCAGGCCGGCAATATGGAACAGCGACCAGGGCAGTCACTTCACTAGTCAACCGTACGTCGAGAGGCTACTGGGAGCCAACGTGCAAATCAGTATGGACGGCAAAGGTCGTGCCCTTGACAATGTCTTTGTCGAGCGGCTGTGGCGGACGGTCAAGTACGAAGAGGTGTACTTGAAGGACTACGTCAGTCCTCGGCAAGCACGCCAGGGAATTGGCCAGTACCTGGCTTTTTACAATCAGGAGCGGCCCCATCAATCGTTGGGTTACAGGACTCCGGCGCAAGTCTACTACAAGATGGGTGTTTTTCACAGTCAGGCGTCTTGAGTTTATCGCTTTAGGGCTACCGGCAGGGCACATAAGAAGGAGGGCAGATTTTTTTTTGAGCCAGGCC
>JAMDCE010000636.1 GCA_023489135.1 Chloroflexota bacterium | reverse complement strand
AATGAATATCTGCGTCAGGCCAGTAGTGTACGCCGGATTGCAGAAAAGCGCGAGCCCCATCCCGCCCCTGGCCGGACCTAAAGGTCCGGCGCTACGTTTATGCAATACTCCGTACACCACCGTCAGGCTGGCAGCAACTTCCTCTTGGTTCGAAGTCGGTGAGTGTGTTTGCTTTCCTTCCGGACTTCCCAATAGATTTGTTCCCCGGTCTTGCCGGTCTTGTTGCTCTTTGCTGCCCTGAGTGCGTCTAGGAACGGCGGCTCCAAATCGGCGAATCCAGCCGAGCGCACCAGCTCTATAGCTCGTACGGCGTAGGCGATATTGTGGCGTGGTTCGAGGCGATCTAAATCCTCGAAGAAAAATGAGCAACTCGTATACATCAGCTGCCTGAAGTACTCGCCTTCGAGGAGTTGCATAACCCTGGCGTCGTCGGCGCTGTTGTTGGCGCCTAGTCTGAAGCGATTCAGGAATGACCGTCGGCTCTCCTGTCCCAACTTGACCAGTATGTAGTCTTCAAGAGCCGAGGCTGGTTCTCGGAGAATTCTGGATGCTTCCACCATGTAGATCCTATCGATGCTCTCGGCCAGCCGGTTGAAGGCAAGGCGCATATGCCATTTCCACGTTCCACTGCCTTCTGTGCAGTCGCAAGCATCCCTCCATCGTTTGACTCCGTGATGGCAGCTCCAGGAGGTATCCTCTTCGATCAAGGTCTCGTGCTTCGGGGGGGACAAACGAAAGTAGCGAGTCAGAGAGGTGACTTCATACCCGTTGTTGGGAGCGCTCGTTGTGACGAGAAACCTGAGGAAGTAATCACGCCAGGGCTTGTGATGTCCGTACAGCTCACCATCGGTGGCTACCAGAACCAACTGTGTTTCATCAGCTTCGATCTTCGTAGGATTAAGGGCGTGAGGCAGCAGACTAGACGCGAAGACGTTGGCGTCTTCGGTAACCGAGTCATTGAATGATGCCCCCGCACTGAGGTCGTCGTTGAAAAAGAACACGGCGATCGAGCGGTTTGCCGGCAATCTTACCACGTAGGGTTCGGTGGTGTCGACGGCAGTCGCCGCCTGCCAGGGGGCAAGTATAGTGAACTTGATCCCCATTTCGGCCATAATGGACAGGGTTTCCAGGTCAACAGCCGTCTCGGCCAGCCACATACCCTCGGGCGGACGCTGAAACCTATACTTGAAATCGGCAATGCCCCAAGCTATCTGAATCCTTTTCTCACGGGTAGTAGCGAGCGGCAGAATGGTGTGGTTGTACGACTGGGCTATGGCGTTGCCGATTCCATGTTTCTCGACGTTGAAGCGGTCCGCGGCTAATATCTGGGCGTAGGTGCGCGGATCGCTAACCTCTAGCCAATCGGCCAGGGTAGGGCCGACGTTAAAACTAAGGTATCTGAAGTTTCCTGCCTCGGCATTGGGGCGATAGCACTCGGCGTTTATCTTCTCATTGTAATCGTGGTACGGCTCTGCACCGTACTCGCGATCGATCCTGCCGGTGTAAGGATTCCAGCGGGCTGGCTGGTAGAAATGCCCGTGTACACACAAGTACTTGGTCGACAATCTGCGCCTCGATCACGTTGTACTCGTAAAGCATTCTATAATACCCCTGCTCCGCAGTCAAATGTTCGAGCCACCGTGTGAAAGAAGAAAAGGTATCGCAACACTGGCTGTAATCATTGACAGTGCCAACCGCCGATGTTACAATTTTAACGAGAGGCATAAACACGTGCTACGCGCATAAATAGATACCGTTGTGGCTTTGAACCGAGGTGGGCAAGGGCGAGAGCGGGAGTGGGGCGCCGTACTTGGTCGCTTGGACCTCGGGGAGCTAATAGCGAAACCGACAACGATGAGTAGTTTGTCGGTTCTTTTTTTTCTCTCTGGAATCGGGAGTGAACTGACGCAATCCGGGATGCCAGGCTTCAGTAGTCGCCAGTTGTTCGGCTCTCGATTCATGGGCCCAGTTTGAGCGGTCTAGCGTTAACAGCACAGCCGGGAATCCCAGGTCCTGATGCGCCATCAGGCGGGAGGTTTCGGGCATTCCTCGAGAATCCCTTTGCCGGGGTGGGGCTCGGATAGACCAATTCCGAAAGGGTTGCCCGGGCGTGCACTAGAACAGACCGTAACCGTCGATCCAAGGGGACTCGCAAATCCATGCCAAAGGGCGTACTGGTTTACCTTTCTTTCCACGAACCGCGCAGGTTGAGACTTCCTGCAGCCTCGATCGCAGACGGCAAGACAGTCCAGAGCTTGCAGGACGTAATTATCGATCAGCAAATCAGCGAGCATTTCTTCGAGACCTGGCTGGAAGATATATGTCGGCCCTACACGCGCCTTCTGCGACAGATGTTGTCGGATGGCGCAAGGTTTATGATTAACGTTTCAGGTCCTCTTCTCGAATGGCTCACGGCCAGTAAGAGCCGGAGTGCGCTCTCATTCATTAGTCTCCTGGGCCACTCGAAAGTCACTTTTGTCTGCTCAGAAGCAAAGCACAGCCTGAGTTGCTATCTGGACATCGAGCAGTTCGTTAGGCAAACAAAGAAGAGTTACGATCTCGCGCTGCAAGTGGGAATCTCCCCGGTTGCAGTCGTTGCCCCCCAAATGTGCTTGAGCTCCGACATTTACTACGCCTTGGCAAGCTTGCCATTCTCACTCGTTATAGCTGATGGCTGTCAAGACACTCTATTGGGGCGCAGTTCGGGTTTTCTCAGGCGAAATGGTTGGGGTCCCTTTATAGCGACTAGGAATAGCGAACTCAGCTTGAGAATCACTTCGATGCTCAATGCCCCACCTGAGCCAATGTTTGATCTGCGTGCGGCCGAAATCGCGGAGCAAGTGGCGAACTCTGATGGAGATTACGTGCTGCTGGGATGGCAAGTGCCGTCTCCGGATAGCCGGGACACGATCGAAAGTGGTCTCAGGTTTGTCGAATGCCTTTGCAGTGAGATGCTGAAACGAAGAATGGAATTCATCGACATCAGAAAACGCTCGCGCGGTGACCAGATAGCAACTCAGGCTGTGCTTTGCTTCTGAGCAGACAAAAGTGACTTTCGAGTGGCCCAGGAGACTAATGAA
>JAMDCE010000624.1 GCA_023489135.1 Chloroflexota bacterium | reverse complement strand
GCTTCCAGGCCTCGACAGTGCTGCCTGCCGAGCTAGCGGAGATGGTGGGCGGAGTGGCTCGCGGCGAACGTATGGCCGCAAAGATGAGCCTGATGGTGGAAGGACAGCCGGTCAAAGTGGAGTGTGTGGCTCTGGCTGGAAACAACGACGGTGAAGTTAGAGGGGCCCTGCTCTTTGCCTTTCAAATGGAAGAGAGCCCCTAGGGCCAGGCTGGAGGAGATACCATGAGCGAGCGAGGCGAAACGGTGCTGTTGGTGGATGACGAGGAGAACATCCTTTCTTCCCTCCAGCGGCTCTTGCGATCTGATGGATACCGCATCTTGACGGCCCAGAGCGCGGACAAGGGGCTGGAGATCATGCAGAGCAATCCAGTGTGGTTGGTGATCTCCGACAACGCGATGCCGGGAACAACGGGCCTGGAGTTTCTGAAGCAGGTGCGAGATGACTTTCCGGATACGATTCGGGTGATGTTGACTGGCTATGCCAATTTCGACGCGGCGATGGAGGCCATCAACCGGGGAGAGGTCTATCGGTTCGTCACTAAGCCATGGGACCCAGATGGATTGAGGCTGCTGGTCAGACAGGGCCTGAACCACTACTGGCTGGTGGAAGAGAACAAGCGGATGCAAGCCCTGATCGAAGAGCAGAATGCGATGTTGAAAGGATGGAACCAGAGCCTGCAGAAGACGGTGGAAGAACGAACCGCAGAGATCAGGCTGCAAAAGACGGAGTTGGAGGGTCTCTACGATCAGGTGAAGGGCAGTTTCTTCAATTCCATCAAGATCTTCATTGGACTCGTCGAGATGCGCCACCAGGCCGTTGGAGGCCACGCCAGAAAGGTAGCGGCTCTCAGCAAATCAATAGCCCAACAGATGACGCTGAACGAAGAAGACGTGAAGAATACCCAGGTAGGGGCGTTGCTGCACGATATCGGAATGATTGGAATGCCGGACAAAATCATCGAAAAGGAGATCGTTCTGGCTGACGAAAGGTTTCTAACGCCGGGAGAGCGGCACCTACTAAAACAGCATCCCGTTCTAGGACAAGCAGCGCTGGAGACAATCGAGAGCCTGGAAGCAGTAGGTCGGATAGTAAGACATCATCACGAGCGGTGGGATGGAAAGGGCTACCCTGACGGCCTGAAGGGTGAGGAGATTCCTTTGGGAGCGAGAATCGTGGCCGTAGCCGATAGTTTTCACTTGCTTCAGACAAGAAAGTCTGGCGGGGTAGACGAACTGCTGACCTTGCAGCAATGGGCCTCCCACAATGGAGCTTTCGATCCGGCGGTGGTGCGAGCCCTAAGGGACGTTGCCGTGGCCGCTGGCGCAGCCGCGGAAGCCTGCCTTGATTTGACGGAACTGAGAGAAGGAATGGTGCTCTCCAGAGACTTGGTTAGCGTCACTGGTTTGTTGATCATCCCTAAAGGGGAAAGCCTGAAGCATTCCAACATCGAGATGCTTAAGGCTTACGAACGCCGAAAGCTTATCCATTCGAAGGTGCACGTCCAAAAGTAGGAGCTTCATTCATCCTTGCTCTCTCCAGCCAAATGCGCAAGAGGAGAAGGCTGATTGGGAGGCCGTCCTGGCCGAGACTGCCGATCTAGCTCTTCTTTAACGGCGTGAGCCAGCCTTTCCATAGTCATCGGTTTGCCTACCTGAGCGCCGGCCACCAAAGCCTGCGCCAGGCGCAGCCGATCCGATTCGGCGAAGCCAGAGCCCAGCCTTCTCCCAACAAGTGTGACCATTCTGTGACCATTCTTTCCGCTATGTTGACCATTATGTGACCCGCCAGGTCGAATAAGTTAAGTGTGCGGTAGTAGGCGCTCTGGTTCCTCGGTAGGCTAGGAACCTCGATCGATGAGACACTCTCGCAAATCAGGCACCACGACCCCCCAGGGCCGACCAAGCGGCAAGACGTTGATCGGAAAATGAGAACTAAGGGCTGCGACTCGTAGAGCATAAACACGGCAAAGACACGGAAAAGGAGTCAGCGATGAACTGGTACAAAAACCAAAAGACCATGACCAAGTTGTTGTTAGGTTACCTCCTGGTAGCCCTCATAATGGCTGTCGTAGCCTATGTCGGCTACAGCGGTATGCAAGGAATCGGCGCCGGTGCCACCCTAATCTACGAACAAAACCTCACCCACATCTCCCTTTTGGCCGATACCCAAAACGATATGGCCCAGGTCCGCGAACACACTGTTCAGGCCGTTCTCCACTCGAAGGAGGCTGACGGTGCATCACACGCAGCCGAGGAGGCCAAAAAAGCAACTGAGAGCGCTGACGCCATTCCCAAGTTGATTGCGGAGCAACGCGCCCTTGACCTTGGGTCAGACGAGAAGGCTCAGCTCGGTCAATTCGAAGCAGCCTGGAACGATTATAAGGGCCTCACGGATAAAGCCCTCCAACTGGTCTCCGCGGGAAAGGGCGATGAAGCACTGGCGGCCATCGATAGCGCCGAGGCCGACAAACACTACGAGGACGCAGGAGCCGCCCTGGCCCTCCTCCACGCAACGAATGAGGACGAAGCGCTAGAGCATCACAACGAGGGTGAGTCCACCGCGGAACGATCCACGTTCATCCTGCTGGGAGCCGCCATCGCTGGAGTAATCCTCGCCATAACTCTAGGCTACTTCATCGCCCGGATGATCGCCGGCCCTCTCCAGAGGATGACCAGATCTCTCCAAGCCCTGGCCGAGGATGTGGGCTACATGGAAGACGCCACCTCCCAGATCGCCAGCGGCGACCTCACCGCTAGCGTCTCCATCAACTCCACCGAGCTCGACATCCAATCGAAAGACGAGGTCGGTCAGACCGCCTCGGCCTTCAACTCTATGATCACTCGCCTCAAAGGCACCGGAGAAGCCTTCAACGAAATGGCCTCAGAGCTCCGCTCTTTGGTTGGCGATATCAGACAGTCGGCCCAGTCTGTCGCCACCTCTAGTCAGCAACTCTCCGCAGCCGCCGATCAATCGAGCTCCGCCTCCCAACAGGTCGCTACCACCATCCAACAAGTCGCTCGCGGCTCTCAAGATCAGTCCGCCTCCGTCCAGGAGACTCAAGCCTCTATCGAGCAACTTTCT
>JAMDCE010000489.1:1226-3085 GCA_023489135.1 Chloroflexota bacterium | reverse complement strand
TTGGGGTGGGCGATAATTCCTTTATTGAGGACCCCAAGACAGGCGAGCCGGTTCCGATGCTGGCTTCCGTGGCGATCCAGGAGGGCGAGACCGCGGCGAAGAACGCGCTGCGAACAATCCGAGGCAAACCGCTTATACCTTTTCACTACCGCCATATCACCGATATGGTTTCCCTGGGGCGAAACTCGGGCGTGGCCGAATTCGACGGCAAAACTGTGCGCGGCTTCGCCGGCTGGCTCTTGTGGAGAACTGTTCACCTGGCTCTCTTGACAGGTTTTCGGGACAAGCTGGGGATGGCGCTGGATTGGACGTTCGCCTATTTCTACAAGCGAGACACGTCGAGGCTCAACATAGAAGCAGCCGCGATGCCGATGGTGAAGCCGGTGCAGGTGCCGGCCGTGACACAGGAGAGAGCGGCGGCAAGGCGACAGGCCCCGGCGGCGTAGGACTGATTTGCTCCCAGATTCGTGCTTTAGTCCGTTACTTCCGTGAACAGCTCAGGTCCAGTGTAGCAGAGCGACCTCAACGTGGGCCTCAACGAATTAGGGACGAAGGAGGAAACGGGCACCACTGAGACACAGAGACACGGATAGAGTTTGCGGCACAGAGCCCGTTCCTCTGCTACGATACACCCTTCGCGAGTCTTGGCTTTCAACTCAAATTCAACATAGGAAAGAGACCCTAATCATTCGGCTTCTTCGATTCACAAGGCAACCGGAAACGGTGTATAATCTTGCTAACAGAACTGTGACGCAGTTCTGCGGCGACTTCTACTGTCCGTGCCAGGACGAGAACCGCGCCGCGACGGTTTGCGTCTGCGAAGAGGTCCGCAACGGAGGCTACGTCGAGATGATGGGCAAATGCCACTGCAACCTGATCGTCAAACCAGTGAAGCCGTAGGGTACGAGAGCACCACGGAGACGCGGAGGCACGGAGGGAAGATTATGAAAGTCTCCGTGCCTCCGTGGTGAGCGTGCTTTATGTTGAGGTCTTTGAAACTGACGTGAGAAATCAAGAAGTTGCCAGAATCCTGGGTGATATAGCAGACCTGCTCGAGATCAAGGGCGAGAGCGCTTTCAGGGTCGGCGCCTACCGCGAGGCGGCGCGGCGAATCGAAGGCCTTAGCCTGGACATCGAGATGCTCAGCGCGCAGGGCAAGCTGCGGGAGATCCAGGGCATCGGCGGATCCCTCGCGGCAAGGATAGACGAGTACCTGAGGGTTGGAAGGGTGCAATATCTCGACGACCTAAGGGCGGCTATTCCATCTGGCCTCGTCGAATTGCTGCAGATACCCGGACTTGGACCGAAGAAGGTCAAGCTTGTGTACGAGAAGCTCGGCGTGACTGGGCTTGACGACCTGGAGAAGGCCGTGCACGAGCATCGCCTGCAGACGCTGCCAGGGATGGGAGAGAAGAGCGAAGAGAAGCTTCTCGTGGAACTGGAAAGATGGCGAAATCGCTCGCGTCGCATTCTCCTCGGGAATGCCCTGCCCCGGGCCGAGGCGGTTGCCGAAATGCTGCAGGGTTGCCCTGCAGTTCAGCGGGTCGAGCCTAGCGGCAGCATTCGGCGTAGACAGGAGACCATCGGCGACATCGACATCCTGGCCTCCTCGGATTCGCCTGATGAGGTGATGGCCTGCTTCAACACACTGCCCATCGTCAAGGAAGTCATCGCGCACGGTACCACCAAGAGCAGCGTTCTCACCGTGGATGACCTTCAAATCGATCTGCGGGTCGTGAAGCCGGAGTCGTTCGGGGCTGCCCTGCAGTATTTCACAGGCTCGAAGAACCACAACGTGAAGCTGCGTGAGCTTGCTCAGAAACGCGGCCTGAAGATCAACGAGTATGGCATCTTCGAGG
>JAMDCE010000489.1:0-1216 GCA_023489135.1 Chloroflexota bacterium | reverse complement strand
AAGAGAGGACCGGGGCGAGATCGAGGCCGCAACTGCCGGCAGGCTGCCGGACCTGATCGAAATGGGCGACATCGAAGGCGACCTGCACGTTCATACCGACTGGAGCGACGGACACAACACGCTGGAGGAGATGGCACGTGCCGCCATTGCGAAAGGGTATTCGTATCTCGCCATTTGCGATCATTCCAAATCGCTGGGCGTTGCTCACGGACTGTCCCTCGAACGCGTGAGGGAGCAAAGGCAAGCAATCGACGAGCTTAACGAACGGCTGTATCCATTCAGGCTGCTGGCGGGCATCGAGATGGATATCCGCGCTGACGGTACGCTCGACTATGAGGACGAAATTCTCAAGGAATTCGACATCGTCAGCGCCTCGATTCACTCTGCAATGGGGCAGCCAGTTGACAAGATCACTCAGCGCGTCATCGCCGCTCTGCGCAATCCATACGTCGATATCTTCAACCATCCCACGGGGCGAATCATCAGCAGGCGCTATCCCTACGAGATCGACCTCGAGGCCGTGTTCGCCGTCGCCGCGGAGACGCATACGGCGCTCGAGATCAACGCCGCGCCTGACAGGCTCGATCTGAACGATATCAGCGTCCGCAGGGCGAAAGAACTTGGCGTGATGATCGCTATAAATACCGATGCCCACGCCATTCCACAGTTGGAGTTCATGCGCTACGGCGTTGCCACGGCGCGCCGAGGCTGGATCGAGAAGCCCGACGTGCTCAACGCATTGCCTTTGCCTGAACTTCTGGCCAAATTGAAACGCTCTCGGAACAAGTGAAAGGAAGGTGACCGATCGTGCCTGAACTGCCTGAAGCTGAAACGCTGGCCCGTGAACTCCGCAGGACGGTGATCGGCAAGCGGATAGTCGAGGTGCGTTTCCGCGAGCCCAAGGCGTTGAATCTGCCGCCCGATGAGTTCGTGCAAAAGGCGAAGGGACGCGTCGAGAAAGTGCAGCGAAGAGCAAAGGCGGTTGCATTGTTCCTGGAGGGCGACGGCAGCCTCTGGCTGCATATGGGACTGAGGAGCGATGTGGGGAAAGTTCCCAGGGACGAGGTTCCACCGAAAGCCTTCTTAACGCTGGTTTTCGACGATAACTCCGCGTTCTACATGGACAAGACGTTTATGGGCTACGCTCATTTCGTGAGCAAGGAAGAACTGCCCGGCCGATGGGCGGAGTCGGGCATCGACCCGCTTGACGAAGCCT
>JAMDCE010000680.1 GCA_023489135.1 Chloroflexota bacterium | reverse complement strand
GCAGTCCTGGCAGGTCAGAGTCTTGTCCTCGTAGCTCATCGGTGACCTCCTTTCGACAGATAGTTGGCGATCGCTTGGGCACCGATATCCAGGAGATCAAGTGAATCCTGGAGCATAACTAAACCATCACCACTGCCGCAAGTTTACCATAGAACAACGCTTATAGCAACTGTAGTTCGGCCAATTAAGCTTGAACATTTCCTGCTGCCGCCATATAATGTTGCTACGAGTGGATTTCCTCAACAGGAATGATGGAGGAACGCCGTGAAGATTGCTCTCGAAGTTTCTTGCCCCTGGTTGGCCGCGCGCTGGGATAGAGAAGTGCGGGGTGCTCATCCCAGTGAAGAGAACGCCTGCTATCTCTGGGACGAGTGCGGGGTTCCTCCCGATGTGGTCGAGTACTGCGCGGGAACCCTTCCCTGGCACGGTGAGCGCTTTGTTCCCGTCCCGGTCGAAACTCAATGGTCGGTCTGCCTCACGGAACATTACGGTAGCTGCCGCTGGCTGCGTGAGCGGCAGTGGTACAAGCGCGAGCAGACACTGGTGTGTCCCTTGCTGGGATCGGAGCACGACCGGCACCATAAGAACCTCTACCCATCTACTATCAACTACTGCCACGCTCGCAAGAACGTGTCGGAGGGAGAACATGAAAGTGGAGGGCTGGGTTCGGTTGTCAGCAAGATTGGCAAAGGGAAGGTGATGCTGCAGCGCTCCCGGCCCAAGTGGAAGCCCCTGTCGGCCGACACTCAGAAGAACCTTTGTCTTACCAGCGGGTTTGTGGACTGCGAGTTCTATCAGACCAATCTGCGGGATCACTGAACGACCTCGCCAATGGGCCAGTCCTGCCGCTAAGCATTTTGGAGCGCTTCCTTGAGCTGATTGGCCAAGGGGCTAGTGTCTATCTCCTGTAACTGGGTGTGCGTGCCGATCACCACCACGTGGTCGTCGACGTCGATGCGTACCGGCGATTCCGGGCGTGCTATCAGTTGGCCACCCGCGATTGACCATCTTTGTCGCTGCCAGGATTCCAATGACCTCCCCCGCTTCGTCAGAACAAGTTCCTGGCCATAGGATAGCACGGGCCAGGCGGAAAAACTAGAGGCGCGTCCCCCAAACCCTTGACATACCTATGGCCCTGTGCTAGGCTGCGCTTGGGAATCCGGCTTCGGATTTCGGAGCCTCATCAATCGATGGAATTGCCGCCACGGCGCGGCTGTAACACGACCGGTAGCCCCGGCCTTGGATCGGCGCCCGCTGTTATCTGTCAGTTTGATTCAGAACCTCTCGATGGTCCAAAACCATGGCGGAGAACGGCACAGGCTCGCCGTTCGATTTGATTATTTGGCAGAGGACCAGGCATAGTGGAGTGACGCCATGTCAGATTTGCGAACCTTTCTCTCACGGCTGCGTGAGGAGCGTCCGCAAGATATCCTCGAAATCGACTCTGAGATTGACGGCCAGTACGAGCTTTCTTACCTTCAATGGAAGCTGGAGGACCTCGGCCGCTATCCCCTCGTGATCGCCAACAACGCGCGAGGCTACAACGGCCGGCGCAGCAAGTTCCCGATCGTTTCCAACGTGTTCGCCAGCCGCGACCGCTGCGCCTGGTCCATCGGCTCAACCTCGGAGCAGGTGGCTTTCGAATATGCCGAGCGAGTGCACCGTCGGCGTCCAACGGAAGTCGTGGCGGCGGGGACCGCGCCTTGCCAGTCGGTCGTCAAGCAAGGGGACGAGATCGATCTCTACGAGCTGCCGGCCCCGGTTCACCACGAATGGGATCCGGGTCCATACCTCACGGCCGGATTCGTCGCCATGAAATGGCCCGGCCGTGAGGCCTATAACCAGGGGCTTCATCGCTGTTACATTCGCTCCAAAAACACCATGGCTTCCTTCTTCTCCTTTGCCAAGCACAACTGGCACATTCTCAAAGAGAATGCGGCCAATGGATTGTCCACCAGGGTTGTGGTTTGGCTCGGACATCATCCCGGCGCCTATCTGGGCTCCCAGGCGCGGACCGCATCCTTCTCCGACGAGTACCAGGTTCCCGGTGCCTTCACCGATGGCCCGTTCCGGCTGGCGCCATCCGTCACCTGGGGGGACGAGTTCCTGGTGCCGGCCGATGCGGAGTTCGTGGTGGAGGGCGAGATTCGGCCGGGCCAGGAGGTGGCCGAAGCGCCCTTCGGCGAATACACTCGCTACTACGGCGAGCAGCGATACAGTCCCCTGATAGAGGTGACGGCGCTAACCCACCGGGCCGACGCGATATTCCACGACATTCTGGTTTCTCACGCCGACAACCAGGTGATGGGCGGTTTTGCCCTTGAAGGGAAGGTGTTTGAGGCCGTGCGAAACGTGGTCCTCGGCGTCGAGAACGTGCATCTGCCTCTTTCCGGCTGCTGTCGTTTCATCTGTTACATCAAGATCGACAAGAAGACCGACGGAGAGGGCAAGCTGGCTCTGGCGGCCGCCCTACCGGTCGATTCTCGCATCAAGTACGTAGTGGTGGTGGATAAGGATATCGATATCTTCAACGAGAGCGAAGTCCTGTGGGCCATCGCCACCCGCACCAAGCTTCCCGACGATGCCGTAGTGATAACCGATATTGTGGGAGAGGGCCTCGATCCCAGCGGCACCGACCAGGGTCTCATTAATAAAGTCGGGATCGACGCCACCAAGCCGGTTGGCGTGGCGTTTGCCGAGCGAGTGGGATTTCCGCCCGACGTGGCCCAGACCTTCGATCTCGGCAAGTACGTGTCGCCGGACCGGATGGCCAAATTCCCGCCCGGGTAAGTGGTGCGTCCGGCAAATCCGTTGCAACATTAGTAGTGAGGTTTCAACAAACTGCGCCACGCACACGGAGGATTGAATGCCGAAAGTGTTCTGGGTCACCTGTCCGCGCTGCGGCCGGAGATACTACGCCTCCACTTCTCTGGAAGGCAGGGATGTCGATCTGATGTGTCCCTTTTGTAAGCTGTATTTTGCCAACCCGACGGCAGTAAGCCGGGCAGACCACTGAGAATGGTGAGGCCTAATTCGACACGGTTCTTGAAGGTCGTGCTTTGGTCGCCATATCACCAAGTAGTAAATTAGGGGAGGTTATGATGGATCGCAGTATGACCAGGGTCCTGATGGGAGTCGTCATCGTCGTATCCCTCTTGGCGTCTGCCTGCTCTGCCGCCGCAACGCCTACGCCGACGGTGGCCAAGCCAACTACCGCGCCTGCGAAAGCACCGGAAAAGCCGGCGGGCGAGGCCACCAAGCCTGCCGCCCAAGCTACCAAGGCGCCCGAGGCCACTAAGGCGCCGGCGGCGACTAAGCCCGCGGCCGCGGCCCCGAAACCAAGCGGCCAGTTGCCACGAAACGTCACTCTCGCCACGTCTACACCGGGCACGACCCTGAATGCCATGGGCACCGGCCTCGCAAAGGTGGCCAGCGACGCCGGGCCACTGCAGGTGATCGTTCAGCCATTTTCCGGGTCGCCGGCCTACATCCCCCAGATGTCATCCGCGGGCAAACCGGAGACGGCTATCCTTAACTCCGTGGAAGCCTGGCAGGCCTTCACAGGAAAAGCTACGCCCAAGCCCTTGCCCGCTGGGGTGACAATCCCCATCCCTTACAACAAGTCGTACAACACGCTTCGCGGTCTCATGATGGGTACGGACTTGACCGTCGGCATGCTGGTGCGCAAGGATTCGAAGTATCAGACCGCGGACGATCTCAAGGGAGCCAGGGTTGCCTGGGGGTTCAAGGCGCACGGAGGAGCAGCTTTAGCTGCCTACACGACCGCTGCCCTCGCTGGGTTGACTACCAGCAACGTAAAGGCCGTGGAAGTTCCCGACCCGGCGGCCGCCGTGCGCGCACTGGCCGAAGGCCGCCTCGATGCCGCCTGTGTGGCGGTGGGGATGGGACAAATAGCGGAAGCCGATGCGCAGGTGGGTGTGCGCTTCCTGGATCTGCCCCTCGATTCGCCCAACCTCCCCACCGTTCAGGGGATGATGCCGGGTGGCCGCGTGGTGAAAGTTAAGGCCGGTTCATCGGCCGGTTTGGTCAAGGACACAGCCATCTGGGGATACCCCACCGTTTTGATGGCGTCGAGCAACGTGCCCGACATCGTCGCTTACACTCTGGTAAAGACCTGGTGGGATAACGCCGAGAAGCTGAAGCCCATGCACTCCCAGTTTGCCGACTGGAAAACCGATATGTACCTTTCCAAGACGGCGACCTTGCCCTATCACCCCGGTGCCATCGCTTTCTACAAGGAGAAGGGGATCTGGACCGCCGAAATGGACAAGAACCAGGAACAACTCCTGAAGGGCGAGCTGCCGTTCATCAAATAGCACCTTGGGTTTGCTCAAGCGGGGCGCTGTGCCATAGTGCCCCGCGTTCCTGGTAGCCAAGGTTACGGGCGGAGATTCTCGCTGCCAACTTGTTTCCTTGGGCCAGACAGAGTCGATGGAAAGAAGGGGCACATCTTGGATGAAGTACTGAAGTTCAGGACCCTCCACGGGCCGATGGCCGTTTTGCAGAAGGTCCTCCTGTGCTTGATCCCGATTCTGGGGATCGTGTTCATTTTCGACCTTCCGGACTACTTCGGGACGTCGATCCCGCAGGGTCAGTACCTGAGCGTTTTCTTGGGGCTCATTCTTAGCTCGGTATTCCTGGTCGCGATGCCCACCTCCAAGTCGGCTCCCGACCGGGTTCCGTGGTATGATCTTATCTTGAGTCTTCTGGGGCTCGTGGTTGGGCTCTACCTCGCGGTTCGCTATGATGAGATTCTCTTGCGGATGGGTGAGCCGACGGTGGATAGGCTCATCCTGGGTGGCATAGCCGTCTTGCTGGTGCTGGAGGCCAACCGTCGAGTATCGGGATGGATACTGGTGACCATCGGGTCCCTCTTCATTCTGTACGCCGCCTATGCCGACGTTATGCCGGCCGGATTCGCCGGCTCGTCGGTGCCCTGGCCCCAGTTGGTTAACTATCTTTACGTCGATACTAACTCGTTGCTTGGGCTGCCGCTGGCAGTGGCGGCCACCGTGGTGCTCGCTTTCATCTACTTTGGCTCGGTATTGAACTCGACGGGGGTCGGCGATTTCTTCACCAACCTCGCCACTTCGACTATGGGGAAATACCGGGGCGGAGCCGCCAAGGTGGCGGTCTTCGCGTCGAGCATGTTCGGAATGATTTCCGGCAGCGCCGTTTCCAATGTGGTAGTCGTCGGCAATCTAACCATCCCCTTGATGAAGAAGACGGGCTACAAGGCGCACGTCGCGGGGGCTATCGAGTCGGTGGCTTCTACGGGTGGACAGCTGATGCCACCGGTGATGGGGGCCGCCGCTTTTATCATCGCTCAGTTCCTGGCCATCCCTTATCGCGAGGTAGCCATTGCCGCCATTCTTCCGGCCGTTCTCTATTACCTGTGCCTGTACGTGCAGGTGGATCTGGAGGCGGCGCGGCACGGCCTTCGAGGCACCACCAGCGGTAATGCCCCGTTAATCAGTGTAAATCGCGCCTTGCGCAGCGGCTGGCAATTCGTGCTGCCCGTGCTGGCATTGATCTACTTCCTCTTCCTCGCAGCGGTACCGGAGTCGAAGGCCGGCCTTCTGGCCGCCTTCCTGGCGATAGTGCTGGGCCTTTTCCAGTCGGAGTTGCGTCGCCACCCGGGGTGGATAATCGACTCCCTGGAAAAGACGAGCCGAGTGCTGTTGGACGTGGGAGTAATCGTGGCCCTAGCCGGCCTGATAATTGGGTCGATGCAGGTAAGCGGCCTGGCGTTCATACTATCTAATGCCCTGGTCAATCTAGCCGGCGGCAACATCATCGTGCTTCTGATTCTGACCGCTATAGTGGCACTGATCCTGGGTATGGGGATGCCCACATCCGCGGTGTATATTCTGCTGGCCGTGATGGTCGCCCCGGCCTTGATTCAAATGGGCATGCTCCCACTGGCGGCGCATCTGTTCGTTTTCTATTTCGGAATGCTCTCGATGATTACCCCTCCCGTCTGTCTGGCCGCTTATGCCGCGGCGGCCATCGCAAGGGCCAATTTCTGGCGAACGGGTTACGAGGCGATGCGACTCGCCGGGGTAGCCTATGTGGTGCCCTTCATGTTCGTGGGCTCGACCGCGTTGCTGTTGCGGGGCAACCTTGAAGACATCGTGGCGGCCGCTGTCACGGCGATCATCGGCACCGTTGTCCTGGGGATAGCTCTGGTGGGTTACTTCGTGGGAGAGTTGAACTGGCTCAAGCGCATAGTCATCGGCTTGTGTGGGGTTGCTTTGATCCTGCCACCAAGTGTGGGTGGCAATGCCCTGGTCGGTTGGATCATCAACTTAGTGGGGTTGGTCATCGTGGCGCCGGTTCTGTGGCATGAGTGGAGACGGCGGCCCGCTCGCATGGTGGGCGCTCCAACTGAAGCCTAGATCGCTTCGGCTTGCTAGGAAGTTCTTGCTCATTGGAAATGGAGGAGAAATGCCGAGTTTAGAAAAGTACGGAAAGGTGTACGAAACTGACGTCCTCGTGGTCGGCGGTGGGCTGGCCGGCGTAAACGCCGCCATCGCCGCCGCCGAGAAGGGGGCCAAAGTGATCGTCGTCGACAAGGGGGCCATCGAGAGGAGTGGCTCCATGGGCGGCGGCATCGACCACTTCCAGGCCTATCTGGAGTCGGGCGAGGATTGGGATACGCGAGAAGCGTACCTCCAATATGCCGGGACGGTAGCCAGGGGCGCCGTCAACCTCAAGGTCATCAACCAGATCTACTGCCGCGAGCTTCCGGCGGCCATCGAGCGTCTGGCTCGCATCGGGAATCCGGTCACCCAGCCCGATGGCACTTACTATCGAACCCGATCTCTAGGCATGCCCGGCCCCTACATGGTGAACTTCAACGGCAAGCATCTGAAGCCGCGCCTGGCCAAGGAAGCCAAGCGGCTGGGATGCAAGGTGCTGGAGAAAGTGGCCGTGACCGACCTGCTGAGGAGCGACGGTGGCGTGTCCGGAATCACTGGATTCAACATCCGAACAGGGGAAGGAGTCATCGTCCGAGCCAAGGCCATCGTCCTCTCCACGGGCAACACCAATAGGCTCTTCGAGAATCCTACCGGCCTGCCTTTCAACACGTGGCAGTGTCCCGCCGACACCGGCGCCGCTCAGTCTATGGCCTTCCGCGCCGGCGCTGCCCTGGCCAACATGGAATACGTCCGCATCACGGTGGTCCCCAAAGGGTTCAGCGCCGCCGGATTGAACGCCCTGACCGGTATGGGTGGCAAGATGCTCAATTCCTTGGGCGAGGAGTTCATGCCGCGCTATCATCCCGGCGGGACTAAGGCGCCGCGCTTCAAGCTGGTCGAAGGGGTTTTGTTCGAGAACCAGAGCGGAAGAGGTCCGGTTTTCATGGACTGCCGGCACTTGTCGAAGGAGGAGATGGAGCACCTTTATCGCACCCTGGGCTACGATAAGGACACCCTCCCCGACTTTATTCGGCAAAAGGGACTGGACCTCAGCCAAGACCTGCTTGAGATCATGATTTCCGAGGGAATGCAGTCGGGGCCGGGCGAGGTGTGCGCCAGCGGCATCAAGATCGATGAAACGTGCGCCTCGTCGCTCCCGGGAATATACGCCGCGGGCGATTGCGCCGATCAAACCCGATGCTGCAGCCCTTCGATAGCCGGTGGCTATGCCGCGGGAAAAGGATCGGCTGTCTACGCCCAAAAAGTAGCCGGTCCAGGAGCCGTGGACGAAGAGCAAATCGTGAAGGAGAGGGAACGGGTCTTCGCTCCCTTGAAGCGAGAGGAGGGCTTGAGCCATCGCGAGTTCGAGGACATCCTCCGGAAGATAATGTGGGAGAACGTGGGTGTGGTGCGGACCGACGGCAGTTTACGGAACGCCCTGACGAAGCTGGAGAAGCTGGAAGGGTACAAGGATAAACTGGTCGCGCGGAATCTCCACGAGCTGATGAGAGTCAATGAGGCCCAGGAGATGCTTCAGGTTAGCAAGCTCAGCGCCCTGGCCTCGCTGCATCGCAAGGAGACGCGGTTCGGCGTCTTCCACCGCCGCGTGGACTATCAAGAAACGGATGATGCCAACTTCTGCGGCCAGGTGGTCCTGCAAAAGGCGAAAGAAGAAGTTAAGGTGACCTTTAGCCCGCTCACCTACGAGATTCCGGAAGCGTAGAAAGGATAGACCAATGCCTCCTAGAATAGACGCAACCAAATGCAACGGATGTGGAATCTGTGATCGACATTGCCCCCTCGACGTGATAGAGCTGGACAAGGAGCGCAGGCTGGCAGTGGTAAAGTACCCCGACGAATGCTGGCACTGCGGTTCCTGCCGGCTCGATTGCAAAGAATCGGCCGTGGAGATAGTTTTCCCAGCCAAGATGATACTGCTTTAGTGCGTCGTTCCCTAATTGACTCGCGCCCTTCGGGCGCGAAGAGGTCATTCGGCCAAGGGGTTTAGGGAACGATGCACTTCGATCTGGCGACATAATTGGTTCGAGGAGGTGCTAGCAGGAAGCGATGCCCAAAGATCTTAGACAGTTCATCAGTTTGTTGAAAGAGCAGTACCCGGACGACATCGCGGAAGTCAGCCGCCTGGTGCGTCCCAATCGCTATGAAGCCACGGCCGTTCTGGAGCGGCTGGATCGAGAGAAGAAGTACCCCACAGTGCTTTTCAATTCAGCTGAGAATCTGCTGGGCGGGAAGTCTGACTTCAAGCTCGTGTCGAACGTCTTCGGCACCCGCGAGCGCTGCGCCACCATACTCAATTTCCCACGGGAAAAAGCCAAGATGCCCTTGAGCCTGGAGTTCGCCCGACGAGAGCTTTCGGGCATTCCGGCGAAAACGGTCTCTGCCGGCGAGGCCCCGGTGAAAGCGAACGTGGCGGTGGGCGATGCGGTGGACATTCGTAGACTCCCGATAGTCCGGCACTTCCATATGGACGTGGGCCCCGTGCTCACGCTCACCTGCATTATGAAAGACCCCGACGACGGCTTCTACGATATATCTTTCATCAAAACGTTCTACAAGGGACCCCGGAAAGTAGGCATCTCAATTCACTCTCCGCACCACGAGCGCATCCTGGCCAAATGGGAGGCTCGAGGCCAGCGCGCTCCCGTGGTAAACGTCCTGGGCCATCATCCTGCTTTCCTTCTTGGCTCCTTGAGCCTGTCACCCTGGGGTAAGAACGACTATGACAGTATCGGCGGGTTCCTGGACGAGCCGCTGCGGCTGGTTCCCTCCGAGACCTGGGGGAAGGATTTCATGGTGCCCGCCGACGCCGAGATCATTATCGAGGGCGAGATCATTCCCGGTGCTCGTGAAGTTGTGGACCCCTTTGGGGAGGTTACGCGTCACTACCAGGCGCAATGCCTGCGCCCGATCGCCGAGGTCACCGCCCTGTCCCATCGCGACAATGCCATTTTGCAGGACATTTTCTCCGGCCACCAGGGCCACTGGAACCTCGGCGGCCTACCCAAAGAAGGCAGCATCTACAATGCCGTGAATCAGAAGTTCGGGGGAGTCAAGGCCGTTCATATGCCTTATTCCGGCTGCGGCCGCTTCGTGTGCTACGTGTCAGTCGAGAAGAAGGTCGAGGGGAATGCCAAGATCGTTGGGATGGAGGTGCTGACCCACACTCCGCTGATGCAGTGGGTGGTGGTAGTAGACGAGGAAATCGACCCCTTCGACGAATCAGACGTGATGTGGGCCATTCTCACCCAAACGAACCCAATGCGCGACGTCAGCGTCATCCAAAACGCGCGGAATTTCTTCACCACTGCCATGGGCAATACCAAGGTCATCATCGATGCGACCCGGCCGTTGGATATCGCGTTCCCGGAGAAGATCAAGGTTCCTGAGGACGCGGTGGATAGCATAAACCTTGGCGAGTGGCTTGACAAGAAGTAGGAAGGTGCCAAATGGAAAGAATCTTTTGGGTAAAGTGTCCGAAGTGCAGCGATAAATTCTACGTGGACTACGCGCTGCGGCACCTGCAGGTATCCCTGCAATGCCCGTTCTGCGAGAGCTCGTTTACGCCGTCCGAGAGCCCCGAGATCGACGACCGCTGGTACTAATGTTCGTTTGCACAAGTGCGAGTCGGGCAGGACTCCTCGGCGGGATGAGCCGTAATTGTCAGCAAGAGCACTCGTGCCAAGCAAGATAGGCGGAGGTTGGCCATGAAAGTAGATGCTCATTGTCACTGGTATCCCCAGGAGTATCTGAAGGAAATCGAGACCCTCGGCGGCGATTCTCTAGCCGACCGTGCCTGGCGCAAAATAATGACCGACAAGGTCGCCGTCACGCCTTCGATGTGGTCGGTGGAGGACAGGCTCGCCGACATGGATGCCTCGGGGATAGATGTGCAGGTCCTGTCCCTTTCCATCCCCAACGTGTACTTTGAAGATGCGGCCAAGAGCCTTTACCTCGCTCAGGTGGCCAACGATTGCTATGCCGAGCTCTCTCGCAAGTACCCGGATCGATTCATTGGACTGGCCAGCGTGCCGCTGACCAGCCCTGAGGCGGCGGTGGACGAGCTGCGCCGGGCCATCGACCAGCTGGGACTGCGGGGATTGGCTCTGGGCGCCAACGTGCGCGGCAGACCCCTCAACTCCGAGGAGTTTCTGCCGCTGTACGAGGAGGCCGATCGTCGAAACCTCGTTATCTTCATCCACCCGATGATCCCGGCCGGGATCGAGATCATGGAGCGCTACGACCTGGCGGCCAGCACCGGGTACCTGTTCGATTCCACCATCGCCATCACCGGGATGGTCTTCCGCGGAATCTTCGAGCGGTTCAAGAACATCACCATGCTTCTTCCGCACCTTGGCGCGGTTATTCCTTACACCATCGGCCGTATCGATGCCTCCTTCCGCACCAGGCCCGAGTGCCGGCAGCACCTATCCTCTCCGCCCAGCGAGTACTTCAAGCGCTTCTACTACGACACGGTCAACTCCCACGTCCCGGCGCTGCGCTGTGCGGCCGATACCTTCGGCGCCGACAGGCTGCTGCTGGCCAGCGACCATCCCTTCGCCCTGGGAAAAATATCGCAGATAATCTCCGCCATCGAGGCGCTGGGGCTCGGCGAGGAACGAGAGGCAATGATCTTCGGCGGCACGGCGATGAGGATTTTCGGGGAAATAGGGGGACACCATACTTAATTTAGGTTCATTCTATGCCTCGGTGCGCGTTTGCCCGGTCTGAGCGGGAGGGCCAGGGTGGGCTCGAGGGTCTCAATGAAGGGCCCGCCTTCGCTCTCGGGAACCACGACCGGGCGCACGTGGTTGGGCAGAAGGCAATAAGCCCACACCGAGACCCCCTGCCGGCCACACCACTCGGCCATTAGGTCGAGGTAAGCGCGGTGGTCCTGGTCCGAGAAGAACGTTTTCTGCCGCCGGTTCCCGCGCTGGGTAACATGGTGTGGGTAGCCAGGCGCAACCACCCGTGCAATTCGTGCCATAGTGGCAGGGTACAGGATTGTAGTCCCCCTGTCAAGGGAGTTAAGTATGGTGTCCCTGAAATCCCCCCCCCCGGGAAAGCGGCCTAGGGGGCAGCAAGATGAGGCGAGGGCGGCGAAAACCGGTCCTCCTGGGCCGATTCACGGGCGCTTGGGCGACGAAGACCCGCATCAAGAGCGGGTGGCCTTGCTAGGCTGAGGCGGGCCGGCCGGACGAAGAGCAATCAGCCGAGCGTCGACTAGCGGATAGTCGACCGACCATTGCACGCCTTATCATGGGATAGCAGGCGAGCCTTTTTCAGCGCCGTGGTAAAGTATACCCATTTAGCTGAATCACTAGTTTCGCGATTTTTGTGAACGGATAAAGAAGAGAGCGGCACGGCCTCTGCTGGGATATGAAACGAGCCTCGAACTCAATTCCATCCCGGAGGTGCCGTTATGCCGCTCCCTATCGACCTTATGGAGCAAGCTTTGGGCCAGTATCTCAGTCTGTTCCGTGATTCTTTCAGTCAACCACAATGGCAGCACTTCGTTACCGTGCTGCTGGCTTTGATGCAATGCGAGGAACACCGTACCCTCTCTGCATTGCTCCGTCAGGTTGCCGGTGTCGGTGATCGTATCGACGGCCTCCACCGCTTCTTCAAGTTTGCCCCTTGGCATCCTGAACAGTTGGTTACTCGCTGGTGGCAGCACTACTGCCGCACACTGGGCCCACTTGTGGCTGCCGAGCACGCCCGTCAGCGATCCTTGCGTACCAAGCGTCGAGGCCGACCACGGAAGACCGTCGTTACTGGCTTCCTCATCATCGACGACTCGACACACGCCAAGCGCAAGGGTAAGAAGATGGAAGGGCTTGGGCACCACTACTCGACTATCGAGGGCAAACCGATCAAGGGCCACAGTCTTTTCGCCGGCTTGTTCACCCTCCTGGGACATCGGTGTCCCCTGGCGCCCCGTTTGTACCGTCAGAAAGCGGTCTGCCAACAGGAGAAGGCCCCATTCCAGAGCAAGATTGACCTGGCCGAGGACGTGATGGTCACCTTCGATCCCGTGCCCAACACTCGGACTCACGTCTTGATGGATAGCTGGTTCACTTGCCGACGGCTCTGGAAGAAGGCTCTCGGGCGCGGCTGGGCCGTCACTGGCGGACTCAAGTCCAATCGGAGCATCCGCGTTATGGATCCACAACGGGGACGTGTTTACGTCCACTTGCCGCTGTATGCGGCCGGGCTGGCGCCCGAAGACTATCAACTGGTGCCCTGGCCTCACGAGGATGGCATCTCGCGAACGGTCTACGCTCACTTGATTAAGACTTGGGTAAAGAATCTTGGTCCTTGCCAGGTACTGGTGGTGCGGGATCGCCTTGACCAGCCACTCAGGGAGGTCCGTTATTGGGCGACCTCGGAACGTGGCGCAGATATCGCCACGGTGGTGTCGTGGGCGGCTCAGAGATGGGCCATTGAGACCTTCTTCGCCGATGTGAAGGAGGTCTTCGGCACCGACCAGTACCAACTCCGCTCGGTCAAGGGGCTCGTGCGATTCTGGCATCTTGCCTTCCTTGGCTACTGCTATCTGGAACAGCGGCGCGCCGCGCTCTTGGCCGAGGGGACAAATCCCGATCTGACCATCGGCCAGACGCGCTGCCATCAGCAGAAGTGCCATCGGCGTCTGATGTTGGGCTGGATCCACGACCGATTCAAACAGGGGCTCACACCCGATCAAGTTTACGAACTCCTTGTCGCATGAATGGTGAAAATCGCGAAACTAGTGCGAAATAAATATCGAGCACTAACGCAATTCATCTTACGTCTACACTATAGCGCCGCCGCCTTTCAACATCTTGATCGCGTGGCGTTTCTACAATCCATACCGTCGGCGTACTTCTTCTTCGGAGAGACCCCCCTCTTTGGCGTAGCGAGCACGAGATCGCTCGATGATCTCTAAGAACTTCTTGTTCTTACCAAGCAGAAAACTCTCCAGGTCATCCTCATCAGCGATAGGAATCACTACGACTACAGGGCGGCCGCTGGACGTAACAACTAACGGCTGCTCCCCTTCATCTACCTGCTGGGCATATTCTGCCAGAGGCTTCGTAGCTTGAGCCATCTCTATTCTTCGAGCGCTCATAAGATTACCACCTCCCCTCCAATCGTAAGACGGTTATGCTCCTTAATACCAACTGCGTGAATGATAACAGTGCGCTCGGAACCAGTATCCACATCGTAGAATACTCGCAATTTGCCGATTCTAAGCTCCCAAGGTGCTATTGGGTTGGATCGTAGCGATTTCCTGTTCTTGGTCTCAACGTCCGGCTCGAACAATAGCTGTCGTCTAACCGTGTTCACGACCACACCTCTCTGACTTGCCGTCATTTTGTCCAAGTGCGCAATTGCATCAGGTGAGTAAATAAAGCGATATGGCTCGCTTTTTCTTGACGACCCGCGATCCTCACGAGACTGCTGCCTCTCACGAGGCCCACTTCCTCGCCCCACTATCCACCTCTTATCGGATCCGGTACGATTCGAACTCAGCATTTATTATACCATACGGGACGCTTGCCACTATCTTTAGCCTTCGGTCAAATAGCAGTCGGAGAAACCGCGATAGCTGGTTGCTCGGTTTATGTTACTTACTCCCTTATGGCTGCATTATGTTAATTATCAACGACACCCAATTCTGGGGCTAGTTTCAATTGCGCAGAGTGGTGCGTAAGGGCAGAATCGGCTGGCAGCACCATCACCGCTTCCTGAAAACCATCACGTATTCGTGCTTGAAGACGTAGAAGCCGGCTTTCAGGGCGCGGTATTTCCAGAGGTTTTCGGATTTGCCTTTGCCGCGCTCGTTGCCCTGGATGTCTTTGACGTTGATGGCTTTGAGCTGGAAGCCGGCGCGGCGGCAGAGGTCCATGCACTCGAAGCCGAGGGGGATCCACTCGGAGCCGGCGTAGATGTCGCCGATGACCAGGGCCAGGAAGCGGCCGGGCCGGAGCAGGCCGTGGGCGTTGGCCGCGGCCTGCTGAAACTTGGACAGGAAATCCTCGACGCTGGGGCTGTTGCTGAGGTCGGCGGGGTGGTCGCTGAATTTGATGATGTTGTGGTAGGGGGGATGCATTATGAGGCAGTCGCAGTGGTCTTTCCCCAGGCGGCGCAGCTCGGAGAGTACCAGGTCCCTGGACTCACCGGCGGTGGCATCGGCTACCAGGACCCTGGTGCCGACGCCGCGGGCGTTCTCGGCCTGCTCTATTCGCAGCTCGGATTGCCGGGCGACCTCGGGGTTGAGCTCGAGGCCGATGCCGTGGCGTCCCAGGTGGCGGCACTCGATGAGGGTGGTGCCCATGCCGCTGAAGAGGTCCACTACCACGTCGCCCTGCCGGGTGAAGCGGCGCAGTATCTGGTTGGGTATCTGGGGGACGAAGTTGCCCCAGTAATCGCCGGCGTGGGGCCCGGTCTTGTCGCGGGCGCCGAGGAGCCACAGGCTGCCGGTGAGCAGGTCGTCGTAGGTCTTCCATTGGGAGAGGTCCAGGTCGGAGAAGGCGCCGAAATCGTTTTTGGCCACGTGTGCTTCCTTGATTTGAAATCGAGTTGCTGGTAGTGTATTACGAGGAGAGCAGGATGTAAAGTGGGGGCCGGCGGTCAGGGGTCGGTGGTAAATCAAGGCCCGTAGGGCCTCTGGAGCAGGTCTTTAATGTTTGATGCGTATTAGTGGATGGATCATTCTTCCAACTGACCAGGGCGACCAGCCGGTCGTCCCTACGAGATTCACGTAGGTTCGTGTCGCTTGAGGGCAGGGCTGGACCCCCACCAGGGCGACCGGCTGGTCGCCCTGGTGGGGGTCCGGCAGATGCAATTCCCAGCAATGTGCATCACGCGTCCTCAGCAGCCTGCGCGGTGGGGGGGGGTGATTGTGGGTGCGAGAGGGTGCCTGAGATGGCAGACAGCCGCTGGTTGGTGGCATCGCCCCTCACCCCAGCCCTCTCCCCGAAGGGGCGAGGGAGTTGGCGCGCCCCTCGTTGTAGCCCCCGCCCCTCGGGCGGACAGGGACGTCCGCCACCTACGTTCGCAGGGTCGTGGGCCGCGCCTAATGATGGTCTCTACTTCGCGTCCGGGTGTCTATGTGTTGGAAGGGACGATGGTTTAAGGAGGATGTGGGAAAGTTGGTGCAGCGTGAGTATCCCCCGTGCCCTATCGTGGCGGTGGGGGTGATTGTTTTGAAGGGGGAAGCGGTGCTGCTGGTGCGGCGGGGGGTGGCACCGGCGCACGGGAAGTGGAGCGTGCCGGGAGGGGGGGTGGCGGTGGGGGAAACCCTGCCGGAGGCGGCGGCGCGCGAGTTGAAGGAGGAGTGCGACCTGGAGGTGGAGCTGGGGCCGGTGGTGGAGGTGGTGGACCGGGTGGTGCTGGACGCGGACGGCGCGCCACAATACCATTACGTGATCGTGGATTTCGTCGCTCGCTGGGTGGCGGGGGAGCCTTCCGCGGCCACGGATATCTCGGAGGCGCGCTGGGTGCCGCTGCACGAGCTTGGCTCGCTGGAGACTACCGAGGGCCTGGCGGAGGTGGTTGAGTGCGCGGCCAGGCTGTGGGGCGCATTGCGCAAGTTTCCTTCCGGAC
>JAMDCE010000051.1 GCA_023489135.1 Chloroflexota bacterium | reverse complement strand
GCGGGACCGGGCCTGGATTCCCGCTGCGGCGAGAATGACATGTCCCTAAAGCCGCCCCTATTCCCTGTCGCACCGCGCCAAAACCCCAATTATGAAAGAAGCTCGACTCTGAAAGCGAAGTTGGCCGAATTCAGGAGACTTCTGCGTTTGATGGTCACAGTCAACTGCTAGATAATCCGGCGAAGGATGTGTATCATGAAGGTATGCCCGAATGAACGCGCGGTGGCCACACGGCCCCGTCTGGACCTGATAATAACTTACCCTTGTGCATTGAAAGCCCCGTCGGCAGGCAAAGCATGTATAGCATTACCTGGACGAGATCACTCCGTTTGGGCTTGCCAGTTTTAGTGTCGTAGACTATGATGCCAGCGCTCTTATCCATAGCGACCAAATCAGGCTTCCCGCAGAGAATAAGCGTAGGAGTCATTTTACACGGAAGAAGTTCTGATCCACTGGGCATTGCAGCTATTATAGCTTGGGGAGCTTAGGGGTACGTCCGCCTGTCGGCTGGCTGGATGTATTTAGTGGCGATTTTGGATTGGTTCTCGCGCTACGTGATCGCCTGGGAGCTGGACCAGACGTTGGAGATCGCTTTCGTGCTCGCCGCAGTCGATCGTGCCTTAGCAAGAGTGCAGCCCGAAATCTGGAACAGCGACCAGGGGAGCCATTTCACGAGTCCCCAGTACATCGAGCGTCTGCTGGCTAGAAATGTCCAGATCAGCATGGATGGGAAAGGTCGAGCACTGGATAACATCTTCACGGAAAGGCTCTGGCGCACCGTTAAGTATGAGAATGTCTACCTGAACGACTACGCCACGTGCAAGCAGAATCTGGGAATTGGGCTGGCCCTTTCAGTAAGGCCTACTTCAGACGCGAGCTGGCTCCTGGTCGAAGAAGGCTTCAACCTGGTATCCTTCCTGAGAAGGACCAGCCCACGACCAACGGCTTCTGAAGTTCCAGCTATTGAACCTGAGGAGGCTTTCCGGACGAGCCTACGCCAGCCGGCCAACTCTCTGTTCTCTAATGGCCGCGATGCGGTGTCCGTCCACCAGTGCGCGGACTTCCTTCCGAATCTGCTCGGAGGTGGCGGTCGAGTCAAAAATCGCGCCGATCGCTATTTGCCTCAAGGCCTTTGCCATACCGAGCAGATCGTGCTCGGTTGCCTCGGGAAAAACTGGCTTGACAGCGGCCAGCAACTCAGCCGCCACGTCGTTGATACCCTGTTCGACGATGCTCCAGAGCGTGGCAGCGCCAAGGTCTCTTGCTGCAAGCACGGCAGGTCGCACCAAGAAGATATTGTTGACCACGTTGTCGACGAAGGCAGTAAGGTAGGCGCGCGGGTCGCGCTCCGCCAAGTGAGTGTGTGCGATCTTAAACTCTCTGCAAAGATGTGCTCTTACCTCCGAATTCAGCGGGAACAAAGCCATATCGCGTTTAGTGGGGAAATAGTGGTAAAGGCCGCCGATGCTAAGACACGCTGCCTTGGCCGCATCACGCATCGAGAGCCTCTTCATGCCGCATTCCTGCAGCAATGGCGCGATCGTACGGTATATTTCCATCCGGCGCACCAGCCGATCCTCAGGGGGTCGCCCCGCCTTTCTAAGCTCCATGCTTCACCTCGGTGCCCCGCCCAGGCCCACCCTCAGTTGGATGGATGGTCGCTATGATACCATAGTTTTCCGAACGCGAAGGCTGCTTTCTCTCTATATTACCCCGTCTCTATTCCGCAGTGGCGATTTGTACATTAGAATGTACCTCAAGCAGGATCGACGGACTCGAAGCTTGCTGCCTGGCGGCCATGACCAGCCCTCTGGTGGGCTTCCACAGTGGCTGAAGGCTCGCATCGATCTGTAAATTCTTGTTGGAATCAGAAAGGAGTGGATCGTTGAATCCGTCGCAAGTACCGCCTCAACTTCGCATTTGGGAACTCGGTTTGGGGTTTGCCAATACCGCCGTGATCTATACCCTGGTCAAGACCGGAGTGATCGAGCATCTGCGCGAAGAGCCCAAGCGCCTGCCGGAGCTGGCACAAGAGTGTGGGCTCAATGTCGACGTGCTCCGCCGCACCCTGCGCTTCGCCGGGGCAATCGGCGTGGTGACCCAGGACGGGGACCAGTACGCCTTAACCGAAGTCGGCCGGCTGCTGCTAAAGGACGTGCCCGGCAGTCTTTACATGGGCGCGCTTTTGGCTGGCAGCGAACCCTGGCAGCGCCCCTGGCAAAATCTCACCTATGCCCTTACCAACGGCGAGAGCGTTTTCGAGCATGTGATGGGCGCCAGCCTCTTCGAGTATCTCGGCCAGCACCCCGAACTTGGTGCGCTCTACAACCAATGGATGACGATCTTGACAACGATGACCGCCCGCGCCATCGTCCAGGCTTACGACTTCAGCCCGTTCCGAACGGTCAGCGACATCGGCGGCGGTCAAGGCATCCTGCTCAAGAATATCCTGGCTGCCAACCCGCACCTGCGGGGCATTCTTTACGACCAAGAGAGCGTGATGAAGGATCATGTGCTCGATGACATGTCCCAGCGAGTAGAGATTCAAGCTGGAAGCTTCTTCGAGAGCGTGCCTGCTGCCGATGTGCAGTTCAAGATCGCCCTTCAGGGTATCAAGCCCCCGATCTGGAGGCGAATCCAGGTCCCGGAGACATACACCTTCTGGGGCCTGCACGTGGCCATCCAGGACGCGATGGGTTGGGAGGACTACCACCTGCATGAGTTCGAAATGGTCGACCCCCGCATCGGCATCAACGTCTTTATCGGGACCCCCAATGAAGACTTCCCGGACTACAGGGAGGTCCTCCCGGATGAGGAGGAGAAGGTAGCTCGCTACTTCACCCCGGACAACACCGCCGAGCCGATGCTCAACTTGCCCGGCAGACGATTTGAGGGAGAAGAGGGGAGGACCAATCTGTCGACTTCAAACCTTCAGGTCAAGCGCGAAAACGATTGCGCTGCCGACGGCTGACATCTTCTCGGCGGGGAGGGTTGTAATCCGTTCAACAATCCTACCCTTGGGGATAGTTAGAATCTCGTCCAGGTTGACAACACACCTGGCGGGCATGCCATCCTCTGGTCCGAGTGGGACCTCAACCGGGAT
>JAMDCE010000656.1 GCA_023489135.1 Chloroflexota bacterium | reverse complement strand
CAGACGAAACTTTCGAGCCGAATCTATCCATTGTAGATCTAGTGGCCAATGTTGGGTGGACGGCTGCCCGTGAGCTGCTCCAGTAGCTGGAACCAGGATGGCTGTTACACGTTTTGGCGATAGATTAGTCGGCACCGGTCAGCCCGTGTTCATCGTGGCTGAGATAGGTTATAACTTCGATACCCTGGAAGTGGCTCGAAAAACCATCGATGCTGCGGTCGATTGCGGTGTCGACGCGGTCAAGTTCCAGACATTCCGCGCGGAGACCATCGTGCGAAGAGACGCGATCTTCCCCAGCGAAGCTGGAGGCGGCTCTCAGTTTGAAGAGTTCAAGCGCTATGAATTGTCAGAGGCACAACACCTGGAGCTGTTCGAATACGCCCGCCAGAGAGGTATTCTTTGCTTCTCCACGCCCAGTCACTATGACGACGTTGATCTCCTCGAAAGGATTGGGATCTCTGTTTATAAGGTTGGCAGTGATGATCTTACCAATTTGCCCTTTTTGGACTTCGTGGCGAGGAAGAAGCGACCGCTAATGCTCTCAACGGGCATGGCCACCATGTCAGAGGTCGCCGAGGCGGTGGAGACGGTCCGTGCCGCAGGGAACGAAGAACTGATCCTGTTGCACTGCGTCTCAAACTATCCGGCTACAGATATGGCTACGCTCAATCTACGGGCAATGAAGAGCCTGGCCCGGGCTTTTGATGTCCCCGTGGGCTTTTCTGATCATACACTGGGGACAGAGATCGCTCTGACGGCTGTGGCGCTGGGCGCAACCGTGATAGAGAAGCATTTTGCTTTATCCAAAGACCTGCCTGTTCCCGATGCCTCTCTATCGGCGGATCCAATGGAGTTCCGGGCTCTTGTCGAGGGCATTCGGAAGGTAGAGGCCGCACTCGGGAAGGGCTCGAAGTTCCCCGCCGCCAGTGAGAAGGACATGCGCCGGGACACACGAAAGAGCATTATGGCAGCTCGGCCGATCTCAAAGGGGACTGTCATAACCAGGGACATGCTGGTCATCAAGCGCCCTGCCTGGGGTCTGGAACCAAAGATGCTGGATCGGGTTCTCGGCCGCACGGCGCAGGTCGATCTTGCAGAGGAGGAGTTCGTCACCTGGGACAAGATCTAGCAGTGGGCGGCCGGCGCGTACTTTTCCGCACAGAAGGGGGTCATGCCCAAGGGATGGGCGATGTATGCGGGTCGCTGGCCCTGGCTCGTGCATTCCGTTCCTCTGGGTCTGATGTCCTGTTCCTTCTCGGCGGCGACCCGGAGGCCCTGACCCTGGTTCAGCAGGCCGGGTGTCCTGTGTTGCCCATAGACGCTCCTGAGAAGGAAGGCCCGGGTGAGATGGCTTTGATCCGCGAATACGGGCCTGACGTAATAGTTGTCAATCGTTTAAACAATCCGCCGGGCTACCTTTGCAACTTGAAAGCGTTGGGCGGATTGGTCGTAGTGCTGGACGACAATGGCCCGGAGGCGCACGTAGCGGATCTAAACATTAATGTCTTGTATCATACGGATACCGCGATCTGCGACCCCGAATATATAGCACTACGAGAGGAGTTCCAGTTCTATCACAATCAGGAACGAGTGACACCCGAAGTGGCCTCATCCATCTTGGTACTTCAGGGAGGAAGCGATACCTACGGGTTCATACCCGCGATAGTGGCCGCTCTCAGGAAGATGGCGGGGGACTTCTCGATTGCAGTCGTGACGGGGTGGGCCTTCCGGCATTTCACTGAGTTGAACGCCGCCTTAAACGGGGACCAACGATTTCGAGTGATCCATGGGGCGACGAACATGGCGGAGTTGATGGTAGGCAGCGATCTGGCCATTACGGCGGGAGGTAACACCATGTTCGAGCTGGCCTGTGTCGGGACACCTGGCATTGTCGTATGTGCGGAGGAATTCGAGGTCGAAACCGCCGAGCGGTTTGCCATGGAAGGGATCGTAGTAAATCTGGGGTTCGGAGGTAGGCTCGATCCGATAGCCCTGGTGCGGGTGGTCCAAGATCTGATAAGCTCTCCTGAGACGAGACGCCGAATGAGCATCAGAGGTAAAGAGCTTGTAGACGGCCAAGGGGCTGTGAGGGTCGCCAAGCTGGTGTTGGAAAAGCTGGCAACGAAGGAGTTGACTGGTTGAGGGTCCTGGTTCTAGCCGCCCATACCGACGATGAAGTGCTGGGAGTTGGGGGCACCATCGCTAAACATTCGGCAGCAGGCGATCAAGTATGTGTCTGCATTGCCTGCAATCGGGCCACCAACCATACGTACGACCAGGCGGTCATACAGCGTCTGAGAGGTTTCGCAAGGAAAGCAAGCGAACAGCTTGGAGTGAAAGAGTTGATCTTCTGCGACGGCCTTGATGAGAGACTGACCGTCATCGATGCAGTGCAGCTTATAGAGGGACACGTCGCCAGGATCCGCCCGGATGTGGTCTACACACATCACCGAGGAGACTCAAATCAGGACCATCAGGTCCTGTTCAAGGCCAGCGTCATTGTTACCCGAACCTCTGGAGCCCACGTGGTTCGCAAGGTACTGTGCTATGAGGTGCCCTCTTCTACGGAACAGGGCCCTCCTTTCGGAGACTACGCCTTTGTGCCGAATGTCTTTGTGAACATCGAGGAGACCCTGGAACAGAAGATAAAGGCTCTAATGGCCTACGAAACAGAGATAGGGCCTTTCCCGCACCCGCGCTCGTTAGAATCCATCAGAATTGCCGCCCAGCGTTGGGGCGTTAAATCAGGCCTAAAGGCAGCGGAGGCATTCGAGTTGGTAAGAGACATTGTATACTAGACTCAGGCCCAGCGTAAGTCGATGATTCTGGGCGTAACGCCGGCAAGGGGAGGGAGCAAGGGGATTCCCAGGAAGAACATTCGGGAAATGTGCGGGAGACCTTTGATTGCCTGGACAATCGAGGCGGCCGTGAGATCCCGCCTTCTGGATGATTACGTAGTTTCGACTGAGGACGCAGAGATCGCCGCGGTCGCCGAAAGTTACGGCGTCAGGGTGTTGGCCCGCCCCCTGGAACTCGCGCAAGACGAGTCCACTACATTGAGCGTATTGCAGCATGTTCTGGCCCATATAGACGCCTCCACGGTCG
>JAMDCE010000084.1 GCA_023489135.1 Chloroflexota bacterium | reverse complement strand
GTGGCCTCCGCGCAGAGCTCCCCCCTTGACGGCGCTTTTTCATCGGCGGCCGTGCCGGGCGCTTGGCACCCATTCTTGTGCTCATTTCCCTTTCCCCCTTTCTGCGTAATAATTATTGATGGGCCAGATGCGCTGTGTTGGATAACTATGCTCACCTGAACGGTTGCTGCTGAGCTCCACAGCGCTATATCGTCTCTGTCGGTTTCTCGTTAACCTCCAGTCTCCTGGCGAACTCAAGCAAATCAGCTTTGTCTTCAGGACTGATCTCGGTCTTCAGCGCGTGTTCCAGAGCCTTCTTCTTGAAAGCGAGGTCCCAGCACGCCTTTGAGCGGCAGAGATAGGCCCCTCGGCCAGATTTCTTGCCTGTCAGGTCGACCTTCACCGCGCCTTCGGGAGTGCGAACGACGCGAACCAGTTCCCGCTTCGATTCCTCTTGACGGCAGGCGACACAGGTTCGTTGTGGTATATGCTTTTGGCGAGGAGCTTTCATCTTCAGGCGAGAGCGCAGAAGGCTGCTCGATTAAGCCTCGATCGTGCTCTCGATCTCTCTCCCTTCTTCGGCAACGGGCTCTGTGTCAGCTTTTACCGCAGTCGCTGGCCGCTCGCCTTCTGTTACGCCAGACATCTCAGATGCCTTGACGACCCCCAGAGGCTCTGCCAGCCGATTTACAGCAGCCTTGATATCTATTCGCCAACCTGTCATCCTTGCCGCGAGACGCGCATTCTGTCCCTCCTTGCCAATCGCCAGGGAGAGCTGTCGTTCTGGCACAATGACAGTAGCAGTCTTGTCCTCCTCGCTGATCTCGACGTTGAGTACCTGAGCAGGACTGAGGGCGTTGGCGACGAAAATGGCAGGATCCTGATGCCATTGAACCACGTCGATCTTCTCGCCATTCAGTTCACTGACGATATTCTGAATTCTCACACCGCGCAAGCCAACGCACGAGCCAACAGGGTCGATTCCTTCTTGGCGCGCGGCGACCGCAACTTTGGCGCGCGACCCTGGCTCGCGGGCGATGGCCTTGATCTCGACGGTGCCGTTGTAGATTTCTGGCACTTCGAGCTCGAAAAGACGGCGCAACAAATTGCGATGCGTGCGCGAGACGACGATCTGAGGTCCCTTATTCGTGCGATGCACCTCGAGCACATAGACCTTAAGGCGCTGTCCCATTCTGTGATGTTCGGTGGGCACCTGCTCGGTCGAGGGCAACATCGCCTCGGCCTTGCCCAGGTCGATGATGATAGCCTTGGGCTCCATGCGCTGCACCACGCCGTTGACGATATCCCCCTCGCGCTCGACGAATTCTTCGAAAACGAGCTCGCGCTCAGCTTCCCGCAGGCGCTGCAAGACGACTTGCTTGGCTGTTTGTGCGGCGATTCTCCCGAAGTTATACGGCGTGCTCTCGACGTCCACCAGGTCGTCGACTTTGGCTTCTGGATCGATCTGCCTTGCCTCGTCTATCGATATCTCGGCTCGCCGATCCTTGACTTCCTCGACGACGCACTTCTGGACGAAAGCCCGGACTTGTCCCGTTTGCGGATCTATCTTCACGCTGATGTTCTGATTGCCACCAGCGCCAAAGTTCCGCTTGTAAGCAGAGACCAAAGCAGCCTCGATGGCCTCCAGGACAACATCTCTAGAGAGGCCTTTTTCACTGCATATTTGGTTGATGGCCGAGATAAAATCGCTTTTCATCGCCTGTCTGGGCCCTCCAGTTCTAGTCGATGCACGAAACCGCCAGAAAACGCAACCATCTCGATGAGAATCGTCTGGGCGACACATCCTGCCGACCAGCAAAGCTTCTCTGACAACAAGAAAAGTGGGGTTAACCCACTTTCTGTCGGATGAGCATCTAGACTGTTAGAGTATATCATTTCTCAGGCGAGAAAGCAAGACTCGCGAGGTCTGATACGGTTCCGTTTCGTGTGGCCGAAGTTGATAAATCGTGTTGCTGTTCGTCAGCTAGTTTCTTATTCGTCCTTAGTGGCAAGCGCCTTGCGTGCCACCTGATTAAGGACGGCTTAGATCGCCAACACATCCATCCAACTGAGTTGCGCAACTTGACCACCAGCCATCTCCAGCGGGCAGTGCCCTGGGTTACGCACTGGTCGCTTGCGCTCTTTACGTTTCTGATAGCGCTGGAAGTTCACGTGCAGTGCCCAGACGCCGTTGAACGAATCCATTCCTCCAACGCTCATAAACTGCCCCATGATCCGCAACCGCTTCTTGTATCCTTGCCACAGCCACTCCACGACATTGCTCGTCCGAGGCATTCCTTCCACCATCCCTTTGAGATGTGTCGTAGCCTCTTCGAAGCTCGCCTCGATCAGCCGCAGAGCAGGCACCACACACGGCTCCCCCGCCCATTCCCGCAATAATGCGGCTAAACCCAGCCGCGCATCCTCATAGCTCGCTGCATCCCATACCCCACGTACAGCCCTCTTAAATGCAAGGGCTGTCTCTTCCCCTTTTGTCTCTTTCAGGCTTCTCAGGTGCGTCCCAATGTTCCGCCACAGATGAAACACACAGCGCTGATGCACTACTCGCTTCATCACTCCCTCAAGCACCAGCCGATAAGCCTCCGCTCCATCACTCACCAACCCCTTGATGCCCTTCGCATTTACCCCGAAACCGCGCAAACGGGCAAACTTTCTCAATACCTCGTCCTCGCTCTCGGCAGCGATGCGCACCGTCTCGAACACCACCCTACTAACGGCATCGGCCACCCCTAGAACGCCTATCCACACTCCCTTAACCTTACCCAACGTGCTATCGGCCACCCAGATGCCGCTCTGCCATATCTCACCGAAGCGGTTCTCATCCTTATTCGCTCTACGTCCCGCCTCCTGCAACCAGCGCCACACGCTCGTGTGGCTTAGGCGTATCTTCCTGTGTTCTGGTAACTCTGGCCACTCCAACCCCTCGGGATCCCAGTGTCGGGCCCTTTCTGTGCCATTGATCTCCGAACGTAGCATTTGTGCCACAATCCTAAGAGAACTCCCGCCAAAGACGTACATATCCAACGTCTTGCGGATAACAGCGCGGCTGTAGCGCATAAAGGGTGCGACACCTGGGATCGGCTCGGACCAGGTCTTGCGGCAAGGTCC
>JAMDCE010000031.1 GCA_023489135.1 Chloroflexota bacterium | reverse complement strand
CAATCTGACGCAGAGGATAACACAAGGGAGGAAGCTGACAAGATGGATTTGACGATCTACCCTCTCCTCACCGGCTACATTCACGCGGACACGGGCCAGTACCTCACCCCGGGCGTCAACTATGGCGTTCCCACGGAACTACCGGCCTTTGCCTGGTACGTCGAAGGGACCGAGAAGAAGATATTGATCGACACGGGAATGTGTGAGACCGAGCGAGCGGATAAATGGCACCACCCTGGCTCCCGGCAGGAGGAGGGTCAGGCCATCCACGATCAGCTCCAGAAACTGGGGGTGAATCCTGACGATATCGATATTGTCATTCTCACCCACCTCCACTGGGATCACTGTTCCAATATGAAGAAATTCCGCAACGTGACCTTCTTCGTTCACGAGAAGGAGCTGGAGTTTGCGCTCGATCCTATTCCGCCCTACTACCGGTCCTACGAGTCACCTGTCCTGGGCCTCACTCCGCCCTTCGATGGCGTGGAGTTCCAGACTCTCTCCGGGGAAACGAAGATCTGCGACGGCGTGACCGTTTTCCCCACGCCGGGGCATTCTCCGGGCCACCAGTCCGTGGCCGTGGAGACTCGCGAGGGGACCTGCGTCGTCGCGGGAGACGCCATCTTCTGCTACGAGAACCTCAAAGGCAAACCTTCGGCCCACCAACCGTTCGCGCCTCTGGGACGCTACACGGACGTGGTTGCTATGTGGAGAAGCTTCGAGGAAATCGCCCGAAGAGCTACGTTCGTCTTGCCGGGGCACGAAATCGCCATGGTGGGCAAGGAAAGGTATCCTTAGATGGAGAAGGACGAATCCTTACTCAAGAGGGAGTTCGTCAGAATAGCCCGGCGAATCTACCAGCGGGGTCTGCAGGGTTACACCGGCGGGAATCTAAGCGTACGTGTGCCCGGCCAGGAGAGGATCATCATAAAACGAAGTGGCCTGTCCTTCGTCGATTGCCTGGCGACCAATTTGGTGATGGTCGACCTGTTGGGGAAGGTGGTCGAAGGCGAAGGCAAGCCCAGCAAGGAAGTATTTGCCCATCTAGGGGTCTATCGTGCGCGCGATGACGTGGGAGCCGTCCTGCACATTCACCCGCCCTGGGCGACGGCTCTGGCGGTGATGGGCGTGGAGTTACCTTTGTTGACCGTTCAAGCTATCGAGAAACTGCGCCGCGTTCCACTTGTCCCCTTTGCTCCACAGGGCTCCAATGAACTCTCAGAATTGGTGACCACGGCTTTTCAGAACGACCGGGTGGTAGCGGCGCTGCTGGAGCGGCACGGTATTATCACGGCGGGGCCAACCCTCTCCGAAGCTCTGAACACCGCCGAACTGGTGGAGGAGACAGCCCAGGTGGGTTGGTTGGCCCTCTATGGTCGGGCCTCTAAGGCCTGAGTTTCCCCTCGACCCTGCAGAAGAGCGAGTCTCTCTTTCGGCAACCGTCGATTCCCTCAGGGCTCGGCACTAGCTTTCAAAACGAACGCAAATAGAGGCGCCCAGCCGTGGCTGGGCGCCTCTATTTGCGTTCGTTCTATATTTTAGGGAGAGATGGAGATAAGCCCGCCAGCGGCGGGCTTATCTCCATCTCTCCAGTCCAAAGAGGGTTTAGTAAAGCAGGGTCAGAAGGGCTCTGCACCTACTTCTGAGGCACTTTACAGGTAGGGCATTCGCCCTTCAAAGACCCCACAATCTCGAAGGCCCGGGCCACATTCTCATCCCTGCCTTCGACCGCCAGCACCACCGATCCCTCCGATCCATCGATGCCCCCCGCCGAAACCATGGTCGAGCTTACGCCGGCCAGAATGTTCAGCGCCTGGATCTCCGTGATGGTCTCGCCGCTGACGATCGGCATCAGCCCTGAGGCGTTGCCGTGCGAATACTTGAACCGCAGAATGCCGCACTTTCGCGAGGCTTCCACGACCGAGGGGATCATCTTCTCGAGACCGACCGGGACGATCATACGGCATCCTCTAGCCTGGAGCACTCCCAGCACGGCCGCCCAGGTGCCGCCCAAAGGGTTAGACATCAGGCCGCCGGTAAATCCCCACGGGTCGACGGCGTTGGCCCCCTTGATGAAGACGTCGTCTCGCTCGAATTCTCGAATGAAGTCCTTGACAGGGGTCTCTACCACCTTCCCGCGGTGCATCACAAAGGCCAACCGCCGCTCATCTTGCTCCGTTGCCGAAAGAACACCGCCGCTAATGATCCCGAAAGCGTAGTTGTACTTGGGAATCTCTATCCCCAGAAGCTCCTCGGCCACGTAGGCCGTGGTCGTTCCATTGCTGATGATCAGGCGGCCGTTTTCCAGGGCGCGGCTAACCGCCGGCATCGCCGCCACCCCTTTGGCGATGAGCCTTTTGGACTCCGAAGGAGTCAAAACCATGATCCCAGCGGTCGCGTCCTCGCCTGAATCAGCCCCACTACCAGCCAATGATCCGTCGCCCCAACGCGCAAATCCTTGCACGGCTCGCCTCCTTTTGGTTGGGTCTAGTCAATCTCCGCTAGCTGAAGGATGCCCCTGGCCTTGGCCACCACCGGCTCGTCCACCATCTTCCCATCCACGGCTATCACCCCGGTGCCCTGCGCCTCCCCAAAGGCTTGCAGAATGCGCCTGGCGTAAGCGACTTCCGCTTCCGACGGAGCAAAGGCCTGATGAATGGGCTGGACCTGCTTGGGATGAATGGCCAGCTTGCCGTGGAATCCCAGCGACTTGATCAGCCTGGTCTCTCGCCTCAGGCCGTCTTCGTTTCCGAGATCGGTGTAAACGGTATCGATAGCTTTGATCCGCACCGCCGCGGCCGCGAGAGCGATCTGGCAGCGGGGGAAGAAAAGCTCAGCGGCTTCTTCAGTTCGAGCAATACCCATATCCAGAGTGAAGTCCTCGGCACCCAGGGTAAGCGCGATCATTCTAGGAGAAGCGCTGGCGATCTCCTGGACGTTGAGAATTCCCCTGGCCGTCTCCAGAAAAGCGACAAAGCCAGTGGCACCGACCGGTATCCCTCGTTGCCCTTCCAAAGCGGCGACCTGCCGGTCCAATTCTCGCAACTCGGCGGCCGTCTCCGTCTTGGGAACGCAGAGCCCGCCAAGTTTGGGGTGAATCACGCTCTGT
>JAMDCE010000169.1 GCA_023489135.1 Chloroflexota bacterium | reverse complement strand
ACGGCCACGTCGGGAACATCCTCGGGAAGCTCGGATTCTCCTCCCGGGCCCAGATCGCCGCCTGGGCCGTGGAGCAGGACTTAGCGGGCCCTGCCGGGCTTCCCTACACATTCCTCATCCCCCCACACAACGTCTCCTCGGACACCCAAGGATTGTCCGCACGCCTTGGCGCCAGGCTCTCACAACGACTGGAAGGCTTGAAGAATAGGTATCAAATCCAGGTATTTGTACGGATGCCCGTTGCCCAAGGAACGTCTAGACTGATTGTCCGAAGGCAGCTATTGCTTATTAGCGTGGCTTATTCACGAGACATGTCCTCCCCTCCAATGGCGCGTGGGAGGTAGATCGGAGGTGAAGTCAGAACAGAGCCCCGCAACAAAACCGATGAGGCATCGGGAATTATCTCAACTGGACCCGCGCCGCACTGACGGCAGCATGCAAGCCAGGCTGTACAGATTGGACGGCCATCGACAATTAGCGGACAAAGGAGATATACAGATGAAGTGGATAAGTGTGGCTGTAGTGCTGGTGATTTCCCTGTCACTAAGCGTCATGCCGCTGGGGATCAGCACTGATTACGCCGTAACCAGTACTGCAAGTGCTGCCACTAGCGAAGTCGTCGTCCTCGATCAGTCCTTCACCTCACCATACAATCTGGGAGCTAACATAAACGAATGCTGCAGGTTTATAGCTCAGACCTTTACGGCAGGACGCAGCGGGACACTCGCAGGCGTCAATATCAACGTAGGATCGAGCAGTTCTTACCAGTTACACGTGGCTATTCGGACAGTAGCAGGTGCGGTGCCTAGCACAACCATTCTTGGTGAAACTACCCTAAGCTCGAATAGCGCGCCGCTTTCCACTCTTATCACCTTCCCGCAAACCATCAATATCGTTGCGGGGAATCAGTACGCTATAGTAGTGGATTACCCGGATGCCCCGCCGGCTGGGGCGTACCAATATCAAGGCGGATGGACGGGAGCAACGGGGAATTCTTATCCGGGCGGAGCGATTTTCGCCAGTTATTCTGATGGCGTAGCGTGGGACATAAACTATCCTGACTACGATCTGCATTTCCAGACCTGGGTAAGAGAGACTATCGTGAACAGTGCACCGACAGCTAACGCTGGAGGTCCGTACAACGTGAACGAAGGTGCATCTGTTGTCCTCACTGCCTCCGGCAGCGACCCCGATGGCGATGCCCTGACCTACGCCTGGGACCTCGATAACAACGGAACCTTCGAGACGCCGGGCCGGGGCGCAACGTTCTCCGCGGCCACCCTTGATGGCCCTTCGAGTCGTAGCGTGGGCGTGCAGGTTACCGATACCGGTGGCCTCACCAGCACCGCCCAGGCGACCGTCAACGTCGTGAACGTCGCCCCAACCGTGGGTTCGGTCACGGCTCCTCTCGACCCCGTTCAAGTGAACACGGCCATCAATGCCAGCGCCAACTTTGCCGATCATGGGGTGCTCGATACGCATACGGCCGTCTGGAATTGGGGAGACGGGAGCGCCTCGCCGGGCAGCGTAATCGAAACCAACGGGTCTGGAGCTGTGAGTGCATCCCATACATACACTGCCACAGGAGTCTACTCACTCACTCTTACGGTTACAGATAAGGACGGCGCGTCGGGCAACTCCTCGTTCCAGTACGTCGTCGTGTACGACCCGAGCGGAGGCTTCGTCACGGGCGCCGGACTGATCGACTCGCCACCCGGTGCCTATGTCTATAATCCATCGCTCGTGGGCAAGGCCAACTTCGGGTTCGTCGCCAGGTATCAACAGGGAGCGACAACCCCCTCCGGCAACACGCAGTTCAGGTTCCAGATGGCCAACCTCGGTTTCGCCAGCACGACCTACGAGTGGCTGGTGGTGTCGGGGGCGAGGGCACAATTCAAGGGCTCGGGCACGCTAAACGGCAGTGGGGACTACGGCTTCATGCTGACGGCCATCGATGGTCAACTGAGTGGCGGCGGGGGTGCGGACCAGTTCCGGATCAAGATCTGGGACAAGGCCACCGGCAACATCATCTACGACAACCAGGTCGGCGCTCAGGATACCAGCGATACTGCCGACCCGGCCACAGCCATCGCTGCTGGTAGCATCGTCGTCCAGAAGTAACGGCCCAACTGGCAATTGGCAGACGTGAGGACGGTCTTCCGAAGCTAAACCGCTTTCCGGCGGCAGTCCTCACGCCGAAAGAAGCAACCTGGCCGAGTATGGACGTGCCGTCGGGCAGCGTACCCGGGCTAAGACGGACGTGGAGAATGCTCTGTCGTCCTTTCCAGCCGGGCAGTCGTTCCTCACAGCACTAAAACGCGTTAAGCAGAGTGTGAAGGGACTCTTCATCCCCCCTTTGATATGGGAGGAGATGGGTTTCACCTATATGGGGCCGGTCGACGGCCACAACATCGAGGCGCTCCGCGAGACATTGACGCTGGCCAAGGCGGTCAACCAGCCTGTGCTCGTGAACGTCATCACCACCAAAGGCAAGGGTTACCGTCCCGCCGAGCTTGACGTCATAGCTTTTCACGGCGTAGCCCCGAATGGCAGCTCAACCTCATCTCGACCCTGATGCGTGAAAGAGGGCTCTGTGGCGCGGACGCGCTCGAGGAAGTGATTCGAATGCACGATAGGGCGCTGCTGAAGAACGATTTCCTTGCCGCTTCGGTCGGGAAATGGGGCGCCGATACGTATCCCTTCGTCGCCCGGTAGCTCCAGGATGTACGCTATGCATCGCTGGGGTTCCGCCTCTGGGAAGCGCAGGCGCCACGCTACACCGCGCACAAGATCGTCATGGACGGCCTTGTAGTCGAGCCATCGTTCGTATACGCGGCCACGCTGGATGATGCGTCGCTCGGCATCCACTCGACGGCTCACCCGATCTCGCAAGAGGGAGACCATAGTTTGACAATGTCAGATTAGGCTGCGACGGGCCTGCCCCGCTCCCAACCCCGGCCGTCCGACGTGTCGGACCGCGCTACACCTGACGGGTAAGATCACGGTTGATTCAGGGAATGCGACATCGTCAAGATAGGTAGTGCTGTCAGTAGGCGATGACCGCTGGAGCATTCATTGACACGTCACGGTGACAAAGCGTACAATGGCGCCCGAGCCCAATCATCAACAGAGGAGGAACAGAAATGCCCGTGGAGCCTTCGGACTTAGACGTGCTGCTGGACGTGATACGGCACCGCAAGAACGTTCGCCGGTTTAAGCCCGACCCCGTGCCGGAGGAGTATGTCAACGCCATTATCGAGGCGGCGCGCCTCGCGCCCTCCGGCGCCAACTCGCAGCCGTGGGAATTCGTGGTCATCAGAGACCCGGAGCGCAAGAAGCGCATTTCCGACATTTTTATAGAAGCGCGAAAGAAGGGCGACGAGATTCAGCCGGAGTTTCCTCCCACCTCGGAGGCCACTTTCCGCGCCAAGATTGCCGAGGCGCCGCTGCTGCTGGCCATAGTCGCCGATCCCCGGTTCATGCGGGCCTACCCGGCCTATGGCCACCGGGACCACATCTTCTGGGAAAGCCTGGGCATCGTCATGGAGAATATACATCTGGCCGCCACCGCCCTCGGTCCTGGGCATCTGCTGGGGCACCATCAACACGCTCAACGAGGCGCCCATTGGCGAGGAGCTGGGAGTTCGGGCGCCGCTGGTAGTCACCGAGGTGTTCTCGCTGGGATTCCCCATCGCCGAGCCCCCCGCCAAGGTCCGGCGAGACCCGTCCAGCATGATCCACTTCGAGCGCCTGGACGTCGGCAAGGTACGCACCGACGAGGAGATCGAGAAGCTAATCGGCACCCGCCGCACGGCGGACATATACTCCGGAGGACATACCGACACAGCCGATTGAACCGCAGACGTTCCCCACGCCCCCGCGCGGGGGCGTGGGGAACCCAACCGACGCCCATCGATCTCCAATCGATCCCCACGTTTCGCTTGACGCATGCGCGGCACGGTGCTAGAATCGCGCTGACTCTGGGACACGCTTAAACTGAAGCCAAAGGGGTTTGGGTTTATGGTCAGCGAAAACGACAGCAAGCTAACGATCTTCGGCTCCCTGGAGCGCAACCTGCGACGCAATCCCGACAAGGAAGCCATAGTCTTCCGCGATCGACGATTTACCTATCGGCAATTCTGCGACCAAGTTGATGCCCTGGCGGTAGGGCTGGCCGGTCTAGGGGTCAAGAAGAATGACAAGGTAGCCCTCTATCTTCCTAACTGGCCCGAGTTCCTTTTCGCTTACTTTGCCATCGTCAAGCTGGGAGCCATCGTCGTGCTCCTCAATACGCGCTATCGGTCGACGGAAGTGCACCACATCTTGAGCGATTCAGATGCTTCTGTCCTCATTGCCGCCGTCGAATTCGACAACTTCCACTATCCACCGATGGTTCGCGAATTGCGTCCTTCGCTCCCTTTGTTGAGGCACATCCTGGTGGTGGGTGACACGACGGACGACGACGTGTTGAGCATGGGCAAGCTGCTGTCCGAAAACGAAGGCAGACACATAGACGAGGCCGACATAGACCCGGATGAGGATGTCGGTATGATAATGTATACCTCCGGGACCACCGGCCGCCCCAAAGGGGCCATGATTCCTCATTCCAGTCTACTGAAGATGGATGCGGCCACCTCGGTCTCCTACGAATACACCAGCGACGACGTGTTTCTCCTGGTAGTGCCGATATTCCACATCACCGGCATGCATTCCTTTGGCGCCGCCATCCGCTTCGGGGCCAAGATGGTGTTGGTGGACGTCTTCAAGGCCGAGCTCGTTCTCCAGGCCATCGAGAAGGAGAGGATCTCGATTTACACCGGCGTGCCGACCATGTTCGCTCTGGAGCTGGCGCACCCGAATTTCAAGAAATACGACCTCTCCTCGCTCCGCACGGGCCTTATGGCCGGTGCGGTTTGCCCCGAGGAACTGATGCGACGCGTGATGAACGAGATGGGGTGCAACGCCCACATCGGCTACGGCATGACCGAGACGGCGGGAGGGATCACCAACACCAGGTTCGAGGACGACATCATTCGGCGCACTTCCACGGTCGGCCGGCCGAATCCCGGGGTTAGCGTGCGCATCGTCGACGATGCCGGCCACGAGGTTCCCCACGGCGAAGTGGGAGAGATCACGGTTAAAGGCCCCGGGGTCACCAAAGGCTACTACAAGATGCCGGAAGCGACGAAGGAAGCCTTCGACGATGAGGGCTGGTTCCACACCGGGGACCTAGGATCGGTCGACGACGCGGGATACGTCAAGATCGTGGGCCGTAAGAAGGAAATGATCATCCGCGGCGGATTCAACATCTATCCCCGAGAAGTCGAGGAACTGCTGTACACCCACCCCGACATCGTCGAAGCGGCATTGATTGGCATACCGGATGATATATTCGGCGAGCGCACCTGCGCCTGTGTGGTGCCCAGGCCGTGTTGCAACGTCAAGGAGCAAGAGGTCCAGGAGTTCTGCCGTGGCAAGCTGGCGGATTTCAAGGTTCCCGATTTCGTCCGCTTGATGGAATCCCTCCCACACACCAGCACGGGCAAGATCAGCAAGTTGATGCTTAAGGAGCAGATAATAGCCAGCAGGGAGAATTCCCAGAGGTATTGACAACTAGTTGATCACCTAGTATAGTGCGAATGGCTGTTCGACTACCATCGTTTTCTCTGCGCTGACCCGTGCCGCCACGCGGCGTCCCTTAGCTGCCCCAGATCCCACATGAGCAGTTTCAACGCGAGGTTGCTGTTTTGGCAAGGGAGACCACTCGAAACCGAGAAGAAATCCTTCGCAAAGCGGCTCTAAAGGTTTTCTGTCGCAAGGGGTACCACTATGCTTCCATACGCGACGTCGCCCAGGAAGCGGGAATCCAAACGGGAAGCGTATATTATTACGTTTCCAGCAAGGAAGCCCTTCTAGAAGACGCACTCACCTCCGATATGGAAGAGATGGGCAGGCTCATCGAGCAAATCGCCAATAGCGATCTGTCTCCGGAAGTTAAGCTGCGGGACGCGGTGCACGCCCACATTGGTTACGTCACGGAGCACCTGGATGGCGTGGGCGTCTTCATGCAGGATTGGCATTCCTTGAGCCCGGAGAGAGAATCGAGGGTGATTGCCAGGCGCGATAACTATGAGGCTCTGTTCAGGCGAATCATTCAGGAGGGAATCACGTCGGGCGACTTTTGCGAAGTCGACGTGGCTCTGGTAACCTTCGCGATTCTGGGTATGTGCAATTACTTGTTCATATGGTACTCAAAAGGGGGCAAGTCTTCGGCCAGGGAAATCGCCGAAGCTTTTGCCGCCCTGCTGCTGAATGGACTGGTGGCTTCCCCCGCCCGGGAGGATGAACGGCAACAACATCGCTCGTGGCTGACGGTTGCCAGGAAGGTGCAGACTCTGCGCGAAGCACTGCAAGCCCTTAACGAGAGCCAGGCTCACGCCCTTGCCGAGATAGAGCAGGAAATTCGGATTCCAGGGGTACGACAGATAACTGTAGCCGGAGGAGAACCCGTAGAGCCCAAGTTCGGGGTCTCGCAGGAAATCGCGGCTACTGACGTCAAGAGGAGGTGAACAGCAGGCAGAGGGCCATCACAACGTACCCAGAGTTAAGAGTGGAAGTCTCTGATGAACAGGGGGAGCCCAACGCCGGGCATTCCATCTAGTTGACCCGATAGCGTCGTCAAGTAACGACGACGAGCTAAGCAAAGCGCTGCTAAGGGAGCATCCCGGCCGGCGCTGTAGGAATTCTGAATACGTGCACTAAGGAGGTGCGATCGTGCGACATTCCAAGGTGTTAGGTGTGGCCTTACCGCTGTTGGTCGTGCTGAGCCTGTTGCTCTCCGCGTGCGGCGGAACCCAGGCCACCCCGGCCCCCGCCAAGGATTCCCAACCGGCCCAATCGGCCAAGCCCGCGGCCGAGAAACCCAAGACCGAGCCCACCAAGCCGGCAGCAGCGAAGGCCGAGGCAACCAAGCCGGCGGCTAAGCCAACTGCCGCCGCCGGACAAGCCGGTGCGGCCAAGCCGGCGGCAAAGGCCCCGGCGGGCGAGCCCGTCAAGATCGGCGCCGTCGTCCCGTTCACGGGTAGATACGCGCCGCTGGGAGAGCCCATCAAGAAGGCCCTCGAGCTGGCCCAGGAGAAGATCAACTCGGAAGGCGGCGTGGCCGGGCGCCCCATGCAGTTCATTATCTACGACGACGAGGCCGACCAGGCCAAGTCCACGCAGCTGGCCGACAAGCTCATCAGCCAGGATAAGGTGGTCGCCATCATCGGACCGATACCGACCGCCAATGCCCAGGCCGTCAGCGTGATCGCCGAAAGGGCCCGCGTCCCGGAGCTGTACGCCAACCCCACCAGCGCCATCTGGCAGGGCAAGAAGTACATCTTTGAGATCAATCACGACGATAGTATGCAGGCCCAAGCGGTCATCAACTACCTGAGCAAGAAACTGGGCAAGAAAAGCATCGGCATCCTCCACGACGCCAATCCCTACGGCACCAACGGCGCACAGGTTGTAAAGCAGTTGGCTGAGAAGGCCGGACTCAAGGTCGCCACGGTGGAGAAGTACGCCGGCGAGGACCGCGACGTGACGCCGCAGCTCACTAAGATCAAGAACTCGGGCGCGGAAGCCCTGGTCCTGTGGGGTGTCAACCCGGTGCCGGCCATCGCCGCCAAGCAACTGCGCCAGCTTGGGTCGAGCATCCCCGTGATTGGCTCCGACGCCCTCTACAGTCCGGTCTTCATCGAGCTGGCCGGGGAGGCCTCGGAGGGGGTAAACTCCGTGACGGCCCTCAATACCGATAAGCCCGATGCCGAGGAAACGGTGCTGGTGAACCTGTACAAGGCCAAGTACAACTCCCTGCCTCCGGTCTTCGCCGGCATGGGTTGGGATGCTGCCTTCATCTTCAAGGGAGCCATCGAGAAGGCAGGTGGCAAGACCGATCCTGACTCCATCGTGCAAGGGATGATCGGACTCGACTTCGCGGGCACCATGGGCAAGCGCAAGTTCACCGCCCAGGATCACAACGGGCTGAATGCCGATTCACTTGTCATCGCACAGGTGAAGGGCGGCAAGTGGGTAATGCTGTCGAACTAGGTGGTATCGTGGCAGACTATCTGCAACTGGTCGTGGCCGGCTTGACGATGGGCTGCATCTACGCCCTCGTCGCACTCGGCTACCACTTAATACTGAGGGCGACGCGGGTAATCAACTTCGCGCAGGGTGATCAGGTCGTTATGGGCGGCCTGATCGCCCTCACATTCCTAACCTGGATCAAGCTCCCGCTGTTTGTAGCTGTCCTGCTGGCCCTGATCATTGGCGCCGGCGTCGGCTTCGGCTACGAGCGGCTGGCCCTGCGACCCACTTACAAGATAGGCGAAGTTTCCACCATCATCGCCAGCATCGGCGCTTCGTTCTTCTTCTTTCACGGCCAGGGTCTGCTGTGGGGACGCGAGGCACAGGCATTCCCGGCTTTCAGCGGCGGGGATAACGCAGTCATCGATTTGATGGGAGTGAAAATCCTGATCCAGAGCCTTTGGGCATTCGGGCTGCTGGCGCTGACCCTGATCCTTCTGAAACTGCTCTTCGAGCGCACCATCTACGGCAAGGCTATGCAAGCGGCCGCCACCAACGAGTTGGGCGCGCAACTGTCAGGAATCAGCCCCAGCCAGATGAAGGCGTATTCAGTGGCGGTGGCGTCCGGTCTTGCTTCCCTCGCGGGAGTTATCATCGCGCCCTTCACCCTCGCGGGAGGTGCCATGGCCGTGCCCATCGGCATCAAAGGATTCGCCGGAGCGATGGTGGGCGGAGTGAGCAGCCCGGTCGGAGTTGTCGTCGGGGGGCTGATCGTGGGCGTGGTCGAATCCCTTGCCGCCGGGTTGTTGGCTTCGGGGTACCGCGATCCCGTCGCCTTCTCGCTGCTCTTGCTCATGCTGTTGGTGCGCCCTTCGGGGCTCTTCGGCGGCGAATCCAGGGGAAGGGGATGAGGGCGTGGTAGGCCGGCATTCATTCGTGACCTTCGTCGGAATCATCGTCGCCGCCGCAGTTATCGGCGCAACCGTCGACGATGCCTATTTCCTTCGACTGGGGATTTACACCGCAATCTACTCCCTGGTAGCCATCGGGCTGAACCTGCTGTTTGGCAACGCCGGGCAAATCTCGCTCGGCCACGCAGGGTTCTTCGCCATAGGGGCCTACGGCGCGGCCGTACTGATGAAAAACTTTGGAGTGCCTTTCCTGCTGGTGCTGCCGGTGATGGCGATCATCTCGGGGCTGGTGGGGGTACTCATCGGATACGCGGCGCTGCGTCTGAGGGGACACTACCTGGCGATGGCTACCCTGGCCTTCGGGCTAATAGTCTTCGGGCTGCTGGTGGAGGTGGACTACACCGGCAGCACCGCGGGAATCACGGCTATTCCGCCCATAGCCCTCCTCGGTTACGAAATCATCGACCCGCGAGGAATCTATCTGTTTTCCTGGGCCATCGTCGCCGTCATTTACTTGATTACGCTGAGCCTGCTTTCGTCGCGCGTCGGCCGAGCACTCATCGCCATTCGGGAAGACGAGGTGGCCACTTCCACGATGGGAATCGACGTGGCTCGCTATAAGATTCAGGTCTTCGCTCTCAGCGCCGCCTACGCCGGGATAGCGGGGGCCATCTACGCGGCCTATATGGGCATCATCAATCCGTTCAGCTTTGGGGTGCTGCTGTCCATTACCCTGCTGATGATGATCGTCGTCGGTGGGTTGGGAAGCGTTCCGGGCTCGGTGATCGGAGCAGCGATCTTGACGATACTCCCCGAATTCGGGCGTGAATGGGAGAACTATCGGTTGGCCGGCTACGGCGTTATGCTGGTCCTGTTGATTATCTTCGCTCCCAAGGGGGTAGCCGGAATCCTCGGGCGCCTTTTCGAACTGGGGGAGAGAGTGGTGCCGCCGCGAGAGCACAAGTCCAGTGAGAGGAGATCCCCAATTGCAGACCGATAGCGGGATTGCTTTGCAGGTCGAGGGGCTGACCAAGCGATTCGGCGGCCTGATTGCGGTGGATGGAGTCGGCTTCAGCGTTCGAGAGGGCACCATTAAGTCGATCATCGGGCCCAATGGAGCGGGCAAGACCACCATCTTCAATCTTCTCACCGGGGTCGACACTGCCACCTCGGGCCAGATTCACTTCGACGGCCACGAGCTCAGCCGCTTGTTGGCGCATCAGATTTGTCGGCTGGGGATGGCGCGGACCTTCCAGAACATTCGACTGTTTCCGGACATGACCGTCCTGCAGAACGTGATGGTCGGCCATCACAGCCGGTCGCGTTCGGAGTTCTTCCTGTCCATTCTCAAGCCGCCGCCGACTAGGGCGGAGGAGCGATGGATCGAGCAGCACTCCAGAGAGCTGCTGGCCTATATGCATCTGGAGGACAAGGCCGGCGAATTGGCCAAAAACCTTCCCTACGGGCAGCAGCGCCGGTTGGAGATAGCGCGGGCCTTGGCCACTCAACCCAAGCTGCTGCTTCTCGACGAGCCCGCGGCGGGACTGAACCAGAGCGAAACCTTGGCCCTGGCGGAGGAGATCGCCAGGATCAGGCGTCTGGGCATCACCATCTTGCTCATCGAACACCGGATGGGCCTGGTCATGGACATTTCCGACGAGGTTCTGGTGCTCAATTTCGGGCGGAAGATAGCCGACGGCACCCCCTCGGAGGTTCAGTCCGATCCGGCCGTCGTCGAGGCGTACCTGGGAAAGGAGGCCTGACATTCTTAGAGTAAGCGATCTGAGCTTCGCCTACGGACGAATCCGGGCGCTCGACGGGGTAACGCTGGAAGTAGCGCCTGGAGAAGTGGTCACCATAATCGGCTCCAACGGCGCCGGGAAAACGACCCTGTTGAGGGCCATCTCGGGGATCTATCGCCCCCAATCCGGATCGATCGCCTTCGAGAATCGCGACATCACGAGGTTATCGCCGGAGAAGATCGTCGGCTTGGGAGTAAGCCAGGTTCCCGAGGGGCGACAGGTGTTCGTGCAGCAATCGGTGGAGGTCAATCTCGAGCTGGGAGCGTTCCATCGGCACGGCCACCCCAAGGCCGAGATCAGGAACGACTACGACTTCGTCTATGCCCTCTTCCCGCGTCTCAAGGAGCGTGCCCGGCAGATCGCCGGCACGCTCAGCGGGGGCGAACAGCAGATGCTGGCCATCGGCCGCGCCTTGATGGCGCGCCCCAGACTGCTCCTCCTGGACGAGCCCTCGATGGGACTGGCCCCGTTGATGGTGAAGGAGATCTTCGACGTTCTGACGGAGCTGAGTCGAAAGGGCACCACCATTCTCCTGGTAGAACAGAACGCCAAAATGGCTCTGCGCATCGCGCACCGCGGCTACGTCCTGGAGACCGGACGCGTCGTCCTCAGCGACAAATCCAGCCAGCTACTGGAAACCGACGAAGTAAAGATGATCTATCTGGGACAGAAGCGTGCGAAGTAGCAGGTCTGCTTCGATGGATGCCGACGCGAGAACGTGACTCACCACGAAGGCACGTGGGACACCAAGATTGACAACAGAATCTTTGTGTCCTACGTGCCTTCGTGGTTGCCCTCGCTCCGACTGCTCCTTGACAACATCCCACGCCCGGTGCTAGCATCAATCCCTGGGGCTTGCTGCTCTGAACGTTGGGGAGGAAGTGGAGTTGAAGATTGCTATAGGGTGTGACCACGCTGGATTCGACCTGAAGAGAGAGATCATTCGCGAGCTGGCCGATGCCGGCAACGAAGTCAACGACCTGGGCGCCTACGATGACCGGCCCAGCGATTATCCCGACTTCGCCTTGGCGGTGGCCCAAGCGGTGGCTTCGGCGAGCGCGGATCGAGGCATCTTCATTTGCGGAACCGGGGTGGGACCGGCTATGGTAGCCAATCGAGTACCCGGTATACGCGCGGCGGTGTGCAACGATACCTTCTGCGCTCACACCAGCAGGGAGCACAACGACGCCAACGTGCTGACCCTTGGCTCTCGGGTGGTGGGCTCTGGTTTGGCCCTGGACATAGTCAAGACCTGGCTTGCCACTCCCTTCACCGGCGAAGAGCGGCACCGCCGGCGCGTCGCAAAGATGATGGCCTTGGATCGCCGATAGTTGACACCCGAGGGTATGAGCTTGACTGCCTTGAAGTTCATTCTGGGCCTGGTAGTGGGATTCGCGGTGGGGTGGTACGCCCTCCACCGGGCCGGTGAGCCGGACCTCACCAAGGCCGAATTAATAGAAGTCGATCTTTTGGATTAGTGGGGTGTGCCTGTGTGGCCTGTTTACGGGCAACCGCGAGCCGTAGCGCTGCTTCAGCGGAGCCTTTCCGAAGGCCGAATCGCCCACGCCTACCTGTTAACCGGTCCCCCCAAGACCGGAAAGGCCACCCTGGCCAAGGTCTTCGCCCAGGCGCTCAGCTGCCAGGCCGATGATCCCCCGTGCGGTGACTGCCGCCTGTGCCGCGGCGTTGCCGCCGAAACACATCCCGACGTGCGCGTGCTCAGGGCGGGCGTGGGCGACGGCGACTCCTCCGAGGACGAGGACGGCGAGCCCGGCAAGTCCAGGCGCACCATTGGCATCGGCAGAATCTTGGGTCTGCAACACGATGCCGCACTGCTGCCCTACGAAGCCAGATGGAAGGTCTACATAATTGATGGGGCAGAATCCCTCTCTTTGCCCGCCGCCAACTCCCTTTTGAAGACCCTGGAAGAGCCCCCCGGCTCCGTCGTGTTGATTTTAACGGCCGTAGATGCTAAGATACTACCATCGACAATAGTATCCCGGTGTCAGGAGATAGCGCTGGGATTAACGTCGTTTGAAGCTATACAGGAGTTATTGCAGGAAAAGTGGAACGTTGAAACCGAGCAGGCTCGGCTACTCAGTCATCTTTCCGGCGGCAGAATCGGCTGGGCCATAGAGGCCGTCGAAGGTGAGATGCTGGCCGACCGCGAGGCAACTCTGGGCAACATAGCCAATCTGGCTCGATCCAGTCGATCAGAACGCTTTGCCTATGCCGAGAAGCTTGCCACGCAGTTTGGTCGCGAAGTTGAAGCAGCGCGGAGCGCACTGGATCTGTGGCAGTCGTGGTGGCGTGATTTACTCCTGGTTGGGGCCGGGTGTCCCGACCTGGTAATCAATGTTGATCGGGCAGGCGAGCTTGCTCAGCAAGCTCGCCGATATACCGTCGATCAGCTCTTTGGTTTCATCCTGGCTTTAGAGGAGGCCAGAGATCAACTGGAGAAAAATGTCAACGCCAGGCTGGCTTTAGAAGCGTTGATGCTACGAATGCCACGTCCAGCGCGCTAGGAGTAAAACGAAGTGCCCGATGTAGTCGGAATTCGCTTCAAGCGAGCTGGCAAAGTATACTACTTCGATCCCGCGGGTCTCGATCTCGTCCCGAGCGAGACCGTGGTCGTGGAAAGCGCCCGGGGCGCCGAGATAGGACACGTAGTGTTCAGTTCCAAACAGGTCCTCGAGAGCGAGGTTCAGGAGCCCTTACGCCCCGTTCTGCGCAAGTCAACCCCCGAAGATATCAAGCAGTGGGATACCTTCAAGGGCAAAGAGCAAGATGCGTTATCACGATGCGAGAAGAAGATAGCTCAGCATCAGCTCCCGATGAAGCTGGTCGGTGCGGAGTACAACTTCGACGGCAGCCGCCTGACCTTCTACTTCACCGCCGACGGTCGCGTCGATTTTAGAGAGCTGGTCAAAGAACTGGGAGCGATGTTTCGCACCCGGATCGAGCTGCGGCAGATAGGGGTGCGCGACGAAGCCAAGTTCATCGGTGGCTTAGGCCGGTGCGGCCGCGGCCTTTGCTGCGCCTCTTTCCTCGACGAGTTCGCCCCCGTCTCTATTCGCATGGCCAAAGACCAGGACTTGCCCCTGAACCCCATGAAGATCTCCGGCGTCTGCGGCCGCCTCCTCTGTTGTCTGACCTACGAGAACGAGGCGTACTGCTGCGCCAAGCAGCGGCTTCCCAGAGCCGGTGAGAGGGTGATGACCCCCACCGGTCCCGGCAAAGTCGTCGGCGTCAACGTGCTCAAGGATACCGTCAGCGTCGAGCTCGAGAGCAAGACGACGATCGAGCTATCACCCAGCCAGATCCAGCGCAGCGAGCCGCACTGCCGGAACGCTGCGGCGGCCAAGCAGCAGGGGGCCGGGGACTCGTAAGATCTTGGGTGGCGATTTCAATACACCGTGTCGTTCCTCTTCACCTAAAGTCTGAGCTAAGGCCGACTGACTGGGCATCGTGGTATAATGACAGGAGGATGCTCGAAAATGCATCGCCCACGCGGATACGGTGCTCAAACTCGTGAACGAGCGCGCGAAACCATTGATCGCGTAGTAAACTCTATCGTGCGCCGGTATGATCCCGACAAAGTAATCGTCTTCGGCAGCTACGCTCGTGGCGACATCCATGAAGGTAGCGACCTCGACCTCCTCATCATCAAAGAGACCTCGGCGCGTTTTACAGACAGGATCGGCACCGTTATGCGCGCCTGCGATTTCGACACGGCTATCGAACCCCTGGTGTACACCCCAGCCGAACTCGATCGCATGGTCGAACGGGGGAACGACTTCATTCTCACGGCTCTCCAAGAGGGAAAAGTCGTCTACCAAAAGCAACGAGAGCGCACGTAGGAAAAGCACGACCGGCCCGAGCCCAGACCGGGCGCCGCATAATGGCCTGCCTATCTGCAATAGCCGTCTCGACAACGTTTAGGCAGCCGCAAAGGCGCATACCCCTCTGGCGCCTCTCCACGGTTCCCCCACCAGTTTACGCCCTTCCGCCACAGCGAAGGAGACTGACACGTAGGATAACGTTGGTAAAGATAGCATCATCCTTTTTAGGCTGATGTCGCTGGCCCCTTTCCCCCCGGCTCAGATGCCCCTCACTTGCTGTCAAGAGTAAAGAAGAAAGTGGCGCCTCCGTCAACCCCACCTTCGGCCCCGACCCGACCACCGTGCCGGTGAATGATCCGCTGCACCGTCGCCAGCCCGATGCCGGTGCCGGGAAACTCCTCCGCCTTGTGCAGGCGCTGGAAGGCGCTGAACAGCCTCTCGACGTAAGCCATGTCGAAGCCGGCACCGTTATCCTTCACGTGATACACAGGCTTGTCGTCTTCCGGTGTAACCCCGAACTCTATCTTCGTCACGGGACGCTTCGAGGTGAACTTCCAGGCGTTGCCGAGAAGATTCTCGAGCACGATGCGCAGCAACGCCGGGTCGCCATTGGCGATCACATTCGGCGCGACGGTAAGCTCCACCTGGCGCTCCGGTTGCTCCTTGTGAAGCTCGGCCAGGATCGAAGCGGCCAACTCGCTCATGTCTACGGGCCGGCGGCGCATCTCCGCCCGCGTCACTCGGGAGAGCTTGAGCATAGCGTCGATCAGCTGCTCCATCCTCTGGCTGCCCTCGCGCAGGACCTGGAGGTAGTGCTTGCCTTGCTCATCCAGCTTGTCGGAGTAGTCTCGCAGCAGTATCCGGCCGAAGCCATCGATGTGCCGGAGCGGGGCTCGCAGGTCGTGGGACACCGAGTAGCTGAAGGCTTGAAGCTCCTTGTTTGCAGCATCCAGTTCCTTATTCGCAGCATCCAGTTCCTTATTCGCAGCATCCAGTTCCTTATTCGCAGCATCCAGTTCCTTATTGGCCACGTCTAGCTCCGTGGCTCGTCGCTGCGCTGTCTCGGCCAGTTGCTCGACCTGCCTCAGCAGTCGCTCGCGGTCCGCCTCGGCCCGCCGCTGCTGGGTAATATCGTGTCCCACCGCCACCGCGCCTATGACGCGACCGCTCTCATCGTGCAGCGGCGCGGCGTTGAAGACGCAGGTGATTTCTCTACCATCGGTGGCGCGATGCACGATCTCGACAGCCCGAACCTCCTCGTCTCGCAGAGTTGCCCGCTGCAAGGGCAAATCCTCCACGGCGAACAGCGTCCCATCCGAACGGAAGATCTGGTAGTACTTGGGATGCTCTTCCAGGGGAAGGCCCGGCTCGACCAAACGTCCGACCAAGGCCGTGTAGGCGGGATTGATGTAGGTGACTCGGCCCGTTGCGTCGCAGACGGTAACCAAGTCGAGCATATTGTCCACTGTGGCCTGGCCCGGCCTGCTGGGCACCACGGGCGTAA
>JAMDCE010000123.1 GCA_023489135.1 Chloroflexota bacterium | reverse complement strand
ATCCGCTGCCGGCTTTGGCCGCCAGATCGGCCTGTTTGCTACTGGCGATGTTGACCACGAACTCGCCGGCATCCTGAATGAGGTCGTGGGTATAGCGCCTTTTGGCCACCGACACGGCGACCAGAGAAGGCTTAGGGGCAACACAGGTAACCCTCGTAGCGCTCATCACGTTTCTTCGGTCTCCCTCCGCCACGGAGATCACCGCCACCGTGGTGCCCAGGAAATCCAAGGCCTTGCCAGGATCGACTTCCATCTTTAACTCCTATAACGCTGGAACTAACCGACTCCGAACGGAGCCGTGAGCGGAACACATTATACCAGGATGCGGCCACGTGCCCCCCGTTGGCACCACGACTCAAAAGAGGTATACTAGCAGCATCTCTTAAGGCTGAAAAGGGGGACCACCTTATGCCGAACACGGCCGAAAAAGACGTCTACACCCGACTGGCTTTGCTTTGGAGCGACGCGGTGTGGGGATGGCTCGACCACGCGCCCAGCAGTGGACTGCTCCAGCGGATACTCAAGGATAATCTCAGCGAGGAGGAAGCCCGGGCCCTCTGCGACGTTCCCCTGAAACCGATTCCGCTCGATTTCGTCACCTTGGACGAAATCGCGGCCAGGAGCAGCCTCTCGCGCGAGAAGCTGGAGCAGATTCTGGATGGCGTAGCCGCGCGGAACCTGCTATTTACCAGGAAGACCGAGGATGGCCAGAAATCCTATGCCTTGCTAAAGGGAGCCTTTGGCTACTCGCAGACCTTCTTCTGGAAGGGCGAGAAGAACCCCCAGGCTCTGTAATAGGGCTACGATAGCTGAGATCCGGAGCACATACAAGCTCAGATAGATTTTCACACCAAGAGCAGCATCAAGCCGTTCCGGTACATCCCCACGACGGAAGCCATCGACCCTCAGTGGCAAAACGTGTATCCATCCGAGACCATCGAGAAAGTGATCGAAAAGGCCACTAAGGTCGCCGTGGCGCAGTGTCCCTGCCGGGTGCGCTACGAGATCGCCAACGGCAAAAGCTGCGGCCATTCCAACGACGTCTGCCTCAAAATGAACGAGCTGGCCGAGATAGTCATAGAAGCGGGATTGGCCAAGGAGATCTCCCACGAAGAAGCCCTGGAAGTGCTGCACAAGGCGGACCGCGAGGGGCTGGTTCACTTTGTCGACAACACGGGGGAGGACATGAAGCACATCTGCAACTGCTGCGGGGATGCCTGCTGGAACGTGGGCCCCATTCGGCGCAGGCAGGTGCCTCGTGATCTGCTCATGGCCACTTACTTCCTGCGGGAAACCGACGAAGATGAATGTACGGCCTGCGAAAACTGCGTGGATATCTGCCCGGTGGCTGCCGTGACAATCGAAAACGAAGTGGCCAAGGTGGATCGGGACTGGTGCATCGGTTGCGGCGTCTGCATCTCCCGTTGCTCCACAGGTGCAGCCCGCCTGGTGGAAAAAGAGAGTAAGCCCCTGCAGTCCTTGAGTTTCGTCGATTTGCATACCAGGATCAATGTCGAGCGCGCCGCCAGGTTTGAAGCCGCGAAAGGATAATCCCTTGAAGAAGCTTACGGACGCCGAGGGCAGGATCAGAGAAATCGAATTGAAGATTGACTTCCTCAAGGACCATCAGGAACTGGCCGAGGCCAACCGTAAGCTTCTGGACGAGCACGGTATTATCATGATCGACATCATGGGCTCGGTGGGAACCGGAAAGACCTCTCTGGTGGAGCAGCTCGCCCGCCATCTGCGAGAGAGCCACCGCATGGTTGTCCTTAACGGAGACCTGGCCACGACCATAGACCAGGACAGGGTTCTGCAGCACGGGGTACAGGCCATCCAGGTGAACACGGGCAAGGAATGCCATCTGGACGCCCCTCTGGTCCGCAGCGTTCTGGACCAATTGGACCTGGACGGCCTTGACCTGATAATCGTGGAGAACGTGGGTAATCTTATCTGTCCCGCCGATTTCCCCCTCGGCTCACACCGGCGGCTGGTGGTGATCAGCGCTACCGAGGGACCCTACGTGGCCGTCAAACACCCCCACGTGTTCGCGGAAATGGACTACGTGGTCATCAACAAGATGGATGTGGCCCCGCTCCTAGGCGTAGACGTTGCCGGCCTCGTGCGAGATCTGAAGTCGGTGAACCCGCGCGCCCGCATCTTCGAAGTCAGCTGTAAAGACGGCACGGGCATTCCGGAGCTGATTAAGTCGCTGATCGGGGAGCGTGGATAGTTGCACGAGTTCGGCATCACTTCCCGCATAGTGGCTACGGTCTCGCGGGTGGCCCAGGAAAACGAGGCCACCAAAGTAGTTCGGGTTGACCTAGTTATCGGACAGCTCACCTTCCTCAGCATTCCCCAGGTCAAGCTGACCTACGAAATCCTGACCAAAGGAACGCCTTTGCAGGACTCCGAGCTATCGATCCAGGAATCAGAGGGAATCGTTCGCTGCCAGGTCTGCGACAAAGAGCGGAAGGTTTCCTTTTCCCTGGAGAGCGGCCCGGATAGTCTATCGGGACCCCTCCCCCTCTTCTCCTGCTCCGCCTGCGGCGGCAAAGTCACCATCATCCAGGGTAAGGAGTGCGAGGTCACCGGTATAGCATTGGAGGCCGATTAGCCCTAATCAACCGTCATTCTGAGCCGCAGCGGAGCAGAGGCGAAGAATCTCCTGTAGAGAACCAGTTTCTGGCCAGATCCTCCCATTTCGGGTTGGCGGCGTTGATCAGAGCCCCTTTTCGGGCTCTTAGCACTGAAGTTTTCCCCATTCGCACCTTTCACACGTGTAGACTTGCTTCCAGCCGCTATAGTATAATCTTCCCGCATTTCCGGGTGGGGGGTGTGACGTGAAAGTAATGGTCGTGATGCCAACCTATAACGAGGCCGAGAATCTGCCGGATATGGTGTCGGCCTTGTTCTCTCTGGGTCTAGAGGGTCTGGAGATGCTGGTTGTCGACGACAACTCCCCCGACGGGACCGGTGACATCGCCGAGCGCCTGGCCCAGGAGCGCCCCGGCAAGATTCACGTCATCCATCGTGAAGGTAAGCTCGGTCTGGGCACCGCCTACCTAGCCGGGTTTCGCTACGCTTTGAGCCGGGGAGCGGATTTCATCTTCGAAATGGACGCCGATTTCTCTCACTCCCCTTCCTACGTTCCCAAGCTGCTGGAGGTTGCCCAGGAGCACGACATCGCGGTGGGCTCGCGCTACATCCCGGGCGGCGGGGTGGATGCCAACTGGAGCCTGTGGCGTCGCTTCCTAAGCTGGTGGGGCAACTCCATCTATGCCCGGATGGTTCTCGGCCTCAAGGTGCACGATTCGACCGCCGGCTTCAAGTGCTTCCGGAGGTCGGCCCTGGAAATCCTGGATCTGAACAAAGTCTCTTCGCAGGGCTACGCCTTTCAGGTCGAAATAGCCTATTCCTGCGAGAAGAAGGGCCTGCGCGTCGGCGAGGTGCCGATAGTCTTTCCCGACCGCGTCAGGGGAAAGTCGAAGATGTCGGCCAACATCGGCCTCGAAGCGGCCTGGCGCGTGTGGCAGATAAAATGGCGCTACTAGTGCCGATACCTCTGCCCCGTTTGTCCGTTCTACAAAGTGCGCTACAGAGCGGAAGGTTTTGATGCGCATTCTAAGTGGGAGGCTCACGGGTTGTTGAGCAGGTTGAAGCATCCCGACGCGCTGGTGGCGCTGGCGCTGCTGGCACTCGCCGTCGGCTTCCTCTGGGACGTGACTGTTGGCGGCAAGGCGCTGCTGCCTCTGGACAACCTCTTTGCCATCCCTCCCTACGATGCGCTCGCCGCCGGCCTTGGCATCACGACACCGCACAACAACCTCATCAGCGACGCGGTGTTTCAGAACATCTCCTGGAAGTCCTTCGCCCGCGAAAGCCTGCTGCACGGGGAGATTCCGCTTTGGAACCCGTATACCTTCTCGGGCGTCCCGTTCCTGGCCGCCGGACAATACGCCGTGTTGTATCCGCTGGGCATACTGTTCTATCTCCTGCCCGTGGTCTCCGCCTACGGATGGTTCACGGCGCTTCATCTGTTCTTGGGCGCCCTCTCGATGTACATTTACCTTCGCACCATCGGCGTGGTGCGCTTCGGGGCTCTCATCTCGGCGCTGGCCTTCGAGCTCTGCCTGGTTCTGGTCACGAGCTTCCTCTGGCCCATGGTCCTCAGCACCGCTATCTGGACCCCTCTGCTTCTGGCCCTGATCGAGCTGACGGTGAGAGACAACGCCGAAAGCACGGTGGCGCGACGGAGCGGAGGCGCCCGGCCGGGCCCCGGATACCGCTCGATCATCTGGCCGATCGCCGGGGCAGTAGTGCTGGGGCTGCAGTTCCTGGCCGGGCACATGGAATACAGCTTCTACGTGCTTTTCACCATCGCTTACTACAGCGCTAGCCGCTTGATCGTCGCCTGGTGGCACGTGCGCCAGGTTATGAGCGTTCTACGGACCGCCTTGTTGCTGCTGGCGATGGTCTCGTTGGGCGCCGGACTGGCCGCCGCGCAGTTGTTTCCTTTTCAAGAAGTCATCCGCGAGAACTTCCGCAGCGGCTTCTCCACCTACTCGGACGTGATCGGCTGGGCGCTGCCCAAGATGCAGGTCTTCAGCTTTGTGATGCCGGACTTCTTCGGGAATCCGGCTCAGCACACCTATTTCGATTTTATCGATCTCAAGACCAAGGTAATCGGCAACAATTTCCTGGGTCGACCGACCGATCCACCGGGCACGGTCTTCTGGGGCATCAAGAACTACGTCGAGGCCGCCAGCTACGTCGGCATCTTGCCCCTGGTGCTGGCCATAGTGGCCGTGTTCTGGCGGCGCAACCGCTACACCTGGATATTCCTGGGCTACGGCACCTTCTCCCTGCTGCTGGCCTTCGGGACGCCGCTCTACGCCATCTTCTTTTTCGGCATTCCCGGATTCGACCAACTGCACACGCCCTTTCGCTGGGTCTACCCCTACTCCATGAGCATCATCGTCCTGGCCGGCATCGGCGCCGGGGCGCTGGCCGAAAACGCAAGAGCCATTGGCCGAAACCGGTCGGAAGGCATCTCGCGACTATCCTTGCTCGGGCTAGCCTTGCTGGGCCTGGGCTCGCTGATCCTGCTCGGCCTCCTGGCCAGCCGCGTCGCCGCCGGCCGCTCGCTGGCGGTGGCCAACGAGATCCTCCAGCGCTCCGACCGTCTTAAGGAGGTGTTTGCCTCCGGCCAGATGCTCTACTCCTACGAATTCCGCAGCATCCTGATCTTCGGGCTGCTGCTGGCCGCCTCCGGCGCGGTGGTGATGCTGTCGCAGGTCTCGCCTCGCAGGCCGTGGGGGCCGCGCCCTCACCCTAGCCCTCTCTGGCAACAACTAGCCATCCTCCTCATCATCATAGATCTCTTCATCGCCGGCTACAACTTCAATTCCCGCACCGATCCCCAGCTGGCGCAGGCTACGCCGCCGTCCATCAACTTCCTCAAGCAAGATAATAGCATCTTTCGGGTCGCCAGCTTCGGCCCAGAGGACGTTCTGAAGCCCAACCTGGCCATGAAGTCCGGCTTCCAGGACATTCGCGGGTACGACACCATCATTCTAAAGCAATACGTCGAGTTCTGGCGGTCCTTCGAGGAGCCCTACGGCCTCCTATACAGCATGATCAAGACGCTGGACAGGCCGTCCTCGCTCGAATCGCCGCTTCTCGATCTGATGAACGTGAAATACGTGCTCAGCAAGCAAGAGGTCCGCGCCGGCGGCTTCAAGCTGGTTCACGACGGCGACGTGCGCGTTTACGAGAATACGCGGGTGATGCCTCGCGCCTTCCTGGTGGATAGGGTAATTGCGGCGCAAAGCCGCGAGCAGGCGCTCTCCGAGCTTCGCTCCCCGGCCTTCGATCCCCGCAGTCAGGTGGTCCTCGAGAAATGGCCGTCCGGACGGCAGCTGGCCGGCGGACCGGGAGAGCTGCCGGTCCCCACCATTCGCGCGTACAAGGCCAACGCCGTCACGCTGGAGGTCAGTAGCCCCAGGACTGCCCTGCTGGTACTATCGGATTCCTTCTTCACCGGATGGGAGGCGAGGGTAGACGGCCAGGAGGTTGACATCTACCGGGCCGATGGGGCTTTTCGAGCCATCGAAGTGCCATCGGGCGCCCACGTCGTTGAGTTCAAGTACAGCCCCGTGTCGTTCAAGATCGGTCTGCTCGGCTCCTTCACCGGCCTGGCGGTGGTCTTATGCGCGGGGGCTATGATCTTCCTGGGCCGCCTCTTCCGCCAGCCATCGCGAACCTCTCAGAGGGTGGCGCGAAACAGCATCGCACCCATGGCTACCCAACTGCTCAACAAGGCGGTGGACGCCGCCTTCGCTATGCTGATGCTTCGTCTTCTGGGGCCGGAGAACATCGGCAAGTACACCTTCGCCATAATCGTGGTGGGCTACTTTGAGATTCTCACCAGCTTCGGGCTTAACACCCTGCTCACGCGTGAGGTGGCCAAGGATCGCAGCCTGGGCAACCGCTATCTGGCCAACACCGCCATCGTGCGTCTGCTGCTGACCGCCGGGTCGGCACCTATCATCGCCGGCCTTATCCTGTTCTGGCAGGCCACTAACGGGCTCGACGCCGCCACGGTTTGGGCCATTGTTCTCCTGGCCGTTGCCCTGGTTCCGGCCAACATCGCCGGCGCTTTGAGCTCGGTGTTTTATGCCCACGAGCGCATGGAGTATCCCGCCGCCATCAGCCTGGTGACCACGCTGCTCAAAGTCACCCTGGGGGTTGTAGCGCTGTTGGCCGGTTGGGGATTCGTGGGGCTGGCCGCGGTCTCGATCCTGGTGAACTTGCTGACCGCCCTGATCTTTGGCTTTCTAGTCAGGGGCGTTCTCTTCAAGCCACGCCTGGAGCTCGACTGGAAGCTTTCCCGAGGGATGATGGGCGTGTCGCTGCCGTTGATGATTAACATCCTGCTGGCAACCCTCTTCTTCCGCATCGACATAGTGCTGCTGCAATGGATCAAGGGGCCGGTGATCGTGGGCTTCTATGCTACGGCCTACAAGTTTATCGACGGCCTCAGCATCATCCCCACCTCGTTTACGGTCGCTCTGTTTCCGGTTCTGTCGCGCTATGCCGATTCCTCCCGGGAGAGCTTTGTTCGTGCCTACATCCTGGCGGTGAGGCTGCTGCTGATGGTAGGCGTGCCGATAGCGGTAGGCACCTTCTTTCTCGCCGAGCCCATCGTCCTGCTCTTTGGCGGACGGCAGTACCTCCCGCACTCGGTCATCGCCCTCCAGGCCGTGATATTGTTCCTGCCTTTCAGCTACCTGAACAGCGTGACCCAATACGTTCTGATCGCGCTCAACCAGCAGAGATTCATCACCCTCAGCTTCGTCATCGCGGCCGCCTTCAACATCTCGGGCAACCTGATCCTCATCCCCAGGTACAGCTATGTGGGGGCCGCCATTATCACCATACTGTCTGAGATCGTTCTCCTGACACCCTTCCTCTACTGCCTGCACCGGCATATCGGTTCCCTGCCGTTGCTCTCCATAGCGGCCAGGCCCATTGTGGCATCGGCCATAATGGCAACCGTCCTGTGGCTGTTCCAATACGCCAACCCCTTCCTGCTTTTCCTTCTGGGTGCGTTCATCTACGTCGGGTCGCTGGCGGCATTGCGCACCTTCACCGCCGACGACCGCGCCCTGGCCCGTCGATTGCTGGGCCGCGAAAAGCCCTCGACCCCGGTCGAGGCAATCTGATCCTCCCAAGCTAGCAGGACTGGCACGATTCTTGCGGGCATTGAGACGGTGCTATACCTCCAGGCTGAAACGACTCTTGCGCGTGCACCGGAAAGCGAGTATTTTGATGCGGTCGGTAGAAGCAGTAAGGCGAGACAACACCACTTTTGTGCTCTTATCCTTCGAGGGACCCGACCCCTACTCTCGGGCCGGAAGGCTTGGGGAAAGGGTCTCAAACCTGTCGGAGACCCTGGCCAGACTGGGGTTCGAAACCCACTTGCTGTTCGTGGGGGACCCCGATGCTCCCGGGCACGAGGAAGTTGGCAACGGCAAGCTACATCTGCACCGCTGGTGCCAATGGATCAGCCGCTACCACCCCCAGGGCGTTTATCAGGCGGAGGATGACAAGCTATGGGATTTCAATGGGTCGGCTCCCCCCTTCGTGGTGGGCGAGATCATCAAGCGCTCTGCCCTCAAAGGGAAGCTGGTGGTGGTGCAAGGTGAGGAGTGGCATTCGGTCGACGCGATCTGCCGCATTGCCGACATGTCTCGCATTGAAGGGTTGGACGAGAGGGTGCTCACCTTGTGGAACGCCAACGACCTTCGATCTTTCGACCGCATCGACTGGCCGAGGCTGGCCCGGAGCGCCTCCATCACGACCGTGAGCAAGTACATGAAGCACGTGATGTGGAACCTGGGCATCAATCCGCTGGTAATTCCCAACGGAATACCGCGACGGCTGCTGCTGAAACCCGACGAGCGCAAGATGGCGACGCTGCGAAAGGGTTTCGGCGACGCCATTCTACTGATGAAGTTGTGCGACTGGCACCCGGGCAAGCGCTGGGATTCGGCCATCGAGGCCCTCGCGCGTCTCAAGGCTCGCGGCAAACGGTCGATCTTGATAGCCGGCTGTGCTCGCCGCGACCACGGGTCCGGAGCCTACGAAGCCGGCGTCTTGGGTACCGCCAGGGCCGGGGGTCTCGACGTCAGGCACATAGAGGGTCCCGAAACCGGGGTCGACGGTCAAATTGCCGCCCTGCTGGCCGCATCGGCCGCCGATATCATCCACGTGACCTGCGATCTCGCGGAGGAGACCGTTCGGCTTCTCTACGCTGTGAGCGACGGAGTGCTGGCGGACAGCGACCACGAGCCGTTTGGCCTGCAAGGACTGGAGGCAATGGCCGCCGGTGGGGTGGTGTATACGGGCTGCACCGGAGAGGACTACGCCGACCCGCTGGAAAACGCCATCGTTCTGGAGACGGGCGCTCCGGACGAGATAGTGGAGTACGCGCTTTACCTGGACGAGCGCGCCGAAGAGAAGTCAAGAATCCGAAAGGCGGGCCGCTTGACGGCGCAACGGCACACCTGGGAAGAGGTCATTGAAAACCTCATGGGCAAGATCGAGTACCTGATTCGGACCAAGCTGGCCAAGCAGGGCGCGTTCATCCAGGTTCCGCACATCAGCTGGAAAATGCCCACTCACATATCGCCCGCGTCTGTGCGAAAGCTGAGCGTTTCCAGTGTAGTGGGCAAGCCAATACCACGTGCCTCCTGACCACGCCAAATTCATCCTTGCCAGGCCAAGCAGCAATTCAGTATAATATGGCGTACGGGGCGTAGCGCAGTTTGGCTAGCGCGCAGCGTTCGGGACGCTGAGGTCGGAGGTTCAAATCCTCTCGCCCCGACTCTATTCTCCCTCAAGCTCTCTCAATCTCGCTCTTTCGTGCCCTTGCGTGGGACGCTCACACGCAGAGCGTCTCGGTACCGACCGCAGTTCTCCCAACCAGAAACAGGAGGGAGAATATGCACCGGCAAGAGGCACAAGACCTCTGGCTGCTCTCGGTCGAAGCCGAGGGACGTTCCCAACACACCATCGAAGGCAGCAAAGGCCACCTCGTCCACTTCAATCGCTGGCTCGAAGGCCAGGGGATCGGCGAGATCGGCGAGCTGACACCGTTCCACCTGCGCCGGTTCCTGGCGGAGTACGCCAAGGACCGCAGCCCCCACACGGTGAGGGGAGTCTACGGCAACATTCGCACCTGGCTGCGCTGGCTGGTGGCGGAGGGGGTGCTGAAGACCTCGCCCACCGACAAGGTGAAGGCGCCCACGGCCCCCCACTCTAGGCAAACGCGAATGTACATTCGAGCCCGTACCCTTCTGCTGGCCGAGTCTGCGCCCAGTGCGACTGCCATTGCAGAGGTACCGGGCGTGCATGTCCAAACAGTACGCGAAACCCTTCGGCGCTTCGCTATAGACGGCCTACCAGGAGCCAAGCCCAAGTCTCGGCCAGGTCGGCCGAAACTGTTTGACGAAATGGCGACAAACGCGCTTGTCGCGCTGCTGCACGAGCGCCCTACGGAGCACGGGCACGCTGATGCCCGTTGGACTCTGGGTACCATCGTCTGTACGTTGGCGCGGCAGCTTAAAGTTAACGCCGTCAGCACGGCGACGATCCGTCGTCTTCTCAAACAGAGCCGCCATTCTTGGCAACGGGCTAAAGAGTGGATCGAGAGCCCTGACCCACGGTACGCCTTTAAAAAAAGTGGCGTAACCGCTTGCTGGCCTGGATAAATGCGGCTTCAGATAAGCGTGCCGGGGTGTTCATCGATGAGAGTTGGTTTGTCCTGTGGCCGTATCCTGCCGAAGGATGGGCAGAACGAGGTCGTCCGCCGTGAGTGGCCAAAGCCAAATCCTGGAAAAAGAAAGAGCGTCCTCCGAGTTGTGCTCTTTATGCCAGTATGGATGCCGTAGAGCGCGAGGTGAGCGGTGCATGGCACGAAACGTGGAACCAGCAGGAAACGTGGGGCCATCTCCAGGGAGTGCTGGCGGATTATCAGCGTCGCGGCATTCGCTATCGGGTTGTGTTCTGGGACAATGGTCCTTGGCACGTTGCAGCCAGCGTGCAGGAGCGCATAGCCCAGCATAATCGGCAAGCCAGGCGGGAGGGTCGTGTCCACGTGCTGCTCCACTACCTCCCTATCAAGTCGCCTTGGTTGATGCCGCTCGAACCAGTCTTTGGACAAACCAAACGAGCCGTAGGCTCTCAACGACGTAGCGATATGTCGGAGCTGAAGTTGGCTGTCGAGCGCCGTATTAGTTACCGAAATAGTTTGGTGCTTCAACAAGCTAAGCATTCTACCGCCGTCCTGGTAGGGTGAGTCGTATCTTTGTCAAAGAACACTAGACCCCCCACCTTGAGAGCTTCGTAGAGGGCGATGAGCGACGGTTTGCGCATCTGCACGAACTCATAGACTTCCAAAACGCCACGCTTGGTAATTCCCAGAAGATAGGTTATTTGGAATATCCGTTGTAGGCGGCTGGGTTATTCGCCGGTCAAGTCGCTGGTTCGGCGCCGATAATTGCCGGTCCCAGCCTCGATTGGAGCAGGATAATTGAACACCGGCAGGCTCGGACCTTCGATGTTGTCTGAAGAGAGGAGAACAGCCCAAAGGGAATAACCGAAGAGGCATTATGGAATCGCGCTAGGCTCCTCGTGCTCTTCTTCGACGGGAGACGTTCATAGCCTCTGTTTCCTTCAGGTCTGAGATGGCCTGACGGAAGGCCGCTTGCCGGATGTATGTCTGGTAGGGCATCCCGAAACGCCCTGCAGCTTCTCTAATCAGGTCTATTTGGGCCTGGTGCCAACGTATGTTCACACGCATCTCGCGCAGATCGCTTTCGGCCTGTTCGATCATTGCCGTCGCCTGCTCGTCTTGCTCTGAACTCATCTCGTATGGCGCCGGTCCCTCGATTACACGTACACGCTTACTCATTTGCATTCCTCCTACAGTTTGAAACAGGATAAGACCATAGCCACTCTTCTCGGTTCGATCCAATACCAAAAGACCCCGTGCGTTGCTGAGTAGGTCTCGAAACGCTGACGTTTCTCGTTCCATCTCGGTTCCGCAGCGAAGAACGTCTCAATAGCTTCTTCAGGATCAGTGGCGTGGCGAACAAAGATGTGGAGCAACTCCGGGTCAACAGAGTCCCGTTTGAAAACGAAGCGGATACCACTCGCCTGGTCCGTGTAGTTTTCGTATTGGACGCGGCGGGCGCCTTCTCCACCACCTTCTGCTGGTTGCTGGGAATTGTTGATGCCGCGCCCAGCACCACTTCCTGTCTTTCTTCCCATATACCTAATCCTATCCGAGCTAGTGCCGTTTGTCAACACATTTGACACCAATATTGATAGCTTATCGCTTTTCGCGGGCCTGGATGTGGTATTCTATCTAGGGATCATGCAGAGGAGTGGCTTTCAGTCCTCGCCTTTGCGGAAAGTATTGGGAGTGCTCAAATAGTTGCTCCTGCCGCTATCCGCTGGGAACGCTATCCGCTGATTGCCCAGGATGCGCTCGCGAGACGGTGGCTCGAGATCCAGGTCCTCCTGGGACTTGCTCCTAACACCATTGATGCCTACGCACGTGCTTTGCAGGACTTCCTTGGCTTCTGTGAGCGCAGTGGGCGTGAGCGCATCGTGCCCTATTCCGCCACAAGTGGTGAATTGCTCAGGGCCGATCTCGCTCATCGTCACACTTTAGCCAACACTCGTGGCCCCCTCTTTCTGTCCGAGTCACGGCGCAACTTCGCTACGCCAATCACACTTTGGACCTGGTCCAAGGTCATCCGTGACATCGCGGATCGCGCCGGGCTCCCCCAGTTCTCCAGACATACTTTGCGCTATCTTTGCCTGACCGACTTGGCACGGGCTGGGTGGGAACTTTATGAGATCGCCTGCTTTGCTGGACATAGTAATCCCATCACCACCCAGCAGTACATCCACCTCTCGGGACGCGCCCTTGCTAAGAAGCTGGCGTTGGGAATGGAGCAAATCCACCCCGTGCATTTCTTCCTCCGGGAACATCACCCCAGCGTCGACAAGCACCACATCCTGGCCATACTGGATGAGCGTGGAATTCTTGCCCACCTCGCCCACGCCTCCGAGCGAGATCACCTTGATAGGCTGTTTGGCCATTTTCGCCTCCGAAATATGCTTTCTCCCTGCGCCGCGCGAGCTCCCGTTCTCTATCCCTTAATCACGACGACTGGTTCAAGCCTCACTACTTTCTTGGCAATTCCGGCCTCTGTCACTACATCTATTACGTCGTGAATATCCTTGTAGGCAAGCGGCGCTTCTTCAGCCAAACCTTTGATAGAGCCGGCTTGAATAAAAACTCCCTGTTCTTCCAAATTCGTTTTCAACGTCTTGCCCGATATCTGCCTCTTAGCTTGATGCCTCGACATTCTTCTACCCGCACCATGACAGCTCGATCCAAAAGATTCTTTCATTCCCTCTGGAGTTCCGGCAAGGACATACGAGGCGGTTCCCATGCTTCCTGGAATGATTACCGGTTGACCCGTTTCCTGGAATTCTAGTATTAACTCAGGATGAGAAGGTCCAAAAGCTCTGGTTGCACCTTTCCTATGCACAATGACCTTGCTGACCTTTCCATCAATGTCGTGTTCCTCGATTTTGGCGATGTTGTGGGCAACATCGTAAAGTATCGTCAAGCTCTCGGAAAACAACTCCTGCCAGACGTTGCGCACTTCCCAAGTGATGAGCTGCCTGTTGGCCCAGGCGAAATTAGCCGCGGCTGCCATAGCGTTAAAGTAATCGGTACCTTCCTGCGAAGAGAGAGGAGCGCAGGCCAGCTCTCGGTCTGGCAAGGTGATGTCGTATTTCGACAGAGAATTGAGCATTACTCTAATGTAGTCCGTCGCCACCTGGTGTCCGAGACCTCTCGATCCACAGTGAATCAAGACAACCATTCGATTGAGAGAAAGACCAAAAGATGAGGCTTTGTGGCCATCGAAGATCTCTACAACTTGATCGACCTCGACAAAATGGTTGCCAGCTCCAATTGTTCCCAATTGGTCCTTACCTCTTTGTTTAGCATGATCAGACACGACGTGATGGTCGGCATTTTCCAATCTGCCTCCCGATTCGAGATGGCTCAAGTCCTCAGTTCGCCCATATCCTTGTTCCACCATCCACAAAGCGCCTCTGGTTAGAACTCCATCCAGTTGTCGATCAGATAACTTGAGTATCCCTCCTTGACCTACACCCGAGGGGATTTCTTGGAACAGCCTTCTTGCGAGCAACCCTTGGTGATGATTCACATCGTCGAACGTCAAGTTGGATCTCAGAAGTCTTACTCCACAGTTTATGTCGTAACCAATCCCCCCTGGGGAGATCACCCCGTCAGGGTAACTCAGGGCGGCCACACCGCCGATAGGAAAGCCATATCCCTCGTGCACATCTGGCATCACTAGCGCAGCTTTCAGAATGCCGGGTAGAGTGGAAACATTAATGAGCTGTCCAAGTGACCTGTCCCTAAACACCTCGTTCAGCATTTTTTCTGAGGCGAAGATTCTCGCCGGTACTCGCATATCGGCTCTATATGTCTGGGGTATTTCCCACAGTACCGGCGAAATCTGTCTGAGAACATGCTTGTCAATCATATGTCAAACACCAAGTTCGTTTGGAGATTGCCCCGGCTATTCCGCTCGATTTCTGCCTCATGATAGGAGACCGCCTTTATGTCTTCGTCAAACCCTTTGACTTTGGTCCCCGACAAGTTCGCGGTGAGAGAATGCGAGCCTAATTCAGCAAACTCAACCCGACAGAAGATGGAGCCTTGGATGTGAGACAGCGTTAAAGCTTCAGACAGGAAGTCTATTAGTAATGCGGTTGTATCCGGAGAGGAAATCTGAATTCGGTGGATTAAGGGCAAACCGTTTCTCTTCTTACAGAAGGTCTTCTTCAGGATCTGGTTCATTCCTTCCAAGGAAATTGTGAAAAGCTCCTCCAAAGAACTTGCTTCCACTTTCAATCTTACGTCAGCCGTGTGCGGTGTGATTTCGAATGTTTTCATAATGCATTCAAAGCACCCACTAACTCCTCCCCAGGGACGCAAATGCACCGCATAGGTTATGACACGACGGTGATCTGATTCTCGACTTCCAAGACACCCAAGACGGAGCGAGCTTCTTCAGCTTCCTCTCGCTCGATCTTGCCATATTCATCTCTCCTCCGAGCGAGGACTGGGCCACCTTTCCGGTGAACGAGTGCCCAGCGAAACTTCCAGCAGGATGTGTACCATAGTTGCACGATTGTTGCTGTCGTGAACCCTTTGGGGGGTGAAGACGTCAAAACAGTGCAGAACTGAATCGCGGAGGAAGACACGAAACGTCGTGAAAGCGTCCAACCCAGGCAAGTGATCAGTGACGCCCGCATCGACCCCATCAGGGAGGGCTATCGACCGCTTGACCTGGTCACAACCCGTGGCGACGTCGACTGCCGCTATTCAGGGTGTGCTTCCGGCACCCGACAGTCTCACAGTGGCAGGAATCTTGCCCGAGCAAAGTCCAAATACGTGCGGGAGGCTACCACTATGCAGGCGAGTGAAACCGCCATAATCGGGCACCGAGGGGCAATGGGCCGCGCTCCGGAGAATACTATGGCCTCATTCCAAAAAGGTGTGGATCTGGGAGCTGACCTGATCGAGCTGGACGTACATCTCAGCAAAGACGGCGAGCTCGTGGTGATGCACGATCCAACCGTGGACCGAACAACCAACGGCAAAGGGTGGATCAAGGATCTCACCCTCAAGGAGATAAGGATGCTTGACGCCGGGGTCCGCTTCGATCCACGGTTCGCCGGTCAAAAAGTCCCCACGCTTGAGGAGGTCCTGCACTGGGCGAGGGGTCGAACACGCCTCCTCATCGAAATCAAGAACGGTCCGGTCTACTACGAACGCATCGAAGAAAGCGTTGCGGCCGCCGTAAGGCTGCACCGAATGGTGGATTCCTGCGCGGTCATCTCCTTCGATCACTATTCAGTGAAGAGGCTCAAAGCCCTCAGCACGGATATCCGAACCGGAGTGCTATACGCTTGCCGCCCCGTGGATCCGCTGCATTTGGCCAGAACCTCCGGGGCGCAGATCCTGATGCCCAACCGGGCGTATGCGACTCCGGACCTGGTCGATGCCGCCCACCAGGCCGGCCTGGCCGTTTACGTGTGGACGGTCAACGATCCCAGCGAAATGGAATGCGTCGCCGGGCTGCACGTGGATGCGATCGGGACCAACTACCCCGACAGACTCAGGGCTTACCTGCGCCCGTCCTGACCAGGCCGACGGTGGGTCAATCAAATCTGAAAGGGCGACTGGCGATCACCCTCGCAGGGGATCGCGTGCCGCCGAAGCCCAAGAGAACTCTACATTGGCATTAAGCCGTTCCTGGACAGATGGCTGAGCCATGCCAGAGACACACCTTCTTGGTACGCTTCTTGCTCTTTCCTCTGTCGCGGTGCTACACGATAAACCCCATTTCTCGTTTCTCAGGAGGTAAGACGTGCTGCCAAACATGTTGTTTGACCTGGTCTCTGCCATCCAGAACAAGAGTGAAGCCCTCGCCATCTACGACACCG
>JAMDCE010000694.1 GCA_023489135.1 Chloroflexota bacterium | reverse complement strand
GTTCAAGCGGGTGCCAGAGGTTATCTGCTTAAGAACGCAAAGGCTGCTGAGGTGGCGGCGGCGATCAGGGCCGTTTACAAGGGAGCCTCGCTGCTCGATCCGATGATGATGACCAAGGTACTCTCTGAATTTAGACGCATAGCCTCGGAATCTGGAACTCAAGACGGGCTGGCCGGTCTTACCGAAGTCGAGATGGGCATCCTGCGACTCTTAACTGTCGGAGCCTCTAACAAAGAGATCGCCAAGAAGATGCGATTGGCCAACAGCACGGTAAAGAACAAGCTTACGGTCTTGTTTGCTAAGATTGACGTCGCAGACAGAACGCAGGCTGCCATCTTCGCCTTGAAGCACGGCTTGGTGGCTGAGAATGACTGATGGATTCCCCGTTAGCTCGTGGTGGTGATTCGCTGACAATGTTGCGCCAATGGCGGAAGAAGGTGAGCAATGGCGCCTACTTATTCCCTTCGCACGATCACGGACCTGGGGCCTGGAGAGCACGCTTGCTGCCTTTACGAGACGGAAGAAGAACACTGTGCGCTGATCACGCCCTTCTTGCGCCGGGGGCTGGAGCAAGGTGAGAAAGTACTGTACATCTCGGACGACAGCACCCCCGACGTTGTCTTGAGCTATTTGCGCAACGATGGGCTAAACGTCGAAGCCTGCCTGAGTAACGGCCAGTTAGGTGTTCTCCCTTTTGAAGACTCATCTTGGGCGGCTGAATCCTTCGATCCCGATAGAACGGTTGCGGTGCTGCGAAGTCAAACGGAGCGTGCCTTATCTGAAGGCTACTCAGCCTTGCGCATCACCGCGGAAATGTCTTGGGCCTTGCATCCTCAACCCGGGAATGAGCGCTTGGGCGAATTCGAATCCAAGCTCAACGCCTTTTTCTCCGGCAGCCAGTGCCTGGCCTTGTGTCAGTACGATCGGCGGCGCTTCGACTCCGTGGCTCTCCTGAACGCTCTGGTCACCCATCCTGTTGCCATTGTTGGAACTCTCGTACACGACAATTTCTACTATATTCCTGTATCCAGCTACCAGGGGCAAGGGCTTCCGGCAACCGCCTTGCATTTCTGGCTGGAGAACTTGGCCGGACGAAAACGGGCCGAAGAGGAGATCATCCGATCACGCGATTTCTATCTTACTTTGTTCGACGAATTACCCAATCCTATACGACGTACAGGGGTTGACGGCAAGAGCAATTACTTCAATAGAAGCTGGCTTGCCTTCACCGGCCGACCGTTGGAGGAGGAAATCGGTGACGGTTGGACCTCAGGCATCCATAAAGAGGACTCTGACCGCTGCTTGAGAAGCTACCAACAGGCGTTTAAGGCTCGCAAACCCTATGAAATCGAATACCGATTGCGACACCGAGGCTCAGAATATCGCTGGATTATTGAGATCGGTAGGCCGTTCAACGACCTCGACGGCAATTTTTCCGGCTACATAGGCTCGTACTATGATATAACCGAGCGCAAGCAACACGAGCAGCAGCTCTCCTACCTCGCCACTCACGATCCGTTGACCGGGCTCCCCAATCGGCGCTCGCTCGAGGAAGCCTTGAAACGAGTGGTGGCTCGCGCTCGCCGCGGGACAGCCAGCGCCCTCCTTTTCTTGGATGTGGATAACTTCAAGTTCGTCAACGATACCCTTGGCCACGCCGCCGGGGACCGAACACTGGTCCTCCTGACCCGACTGCTTCAAGGGGGACTCCGAACGGAGGATCTCGTGGTTCGATTGGGGGGAGATGAATTCGCGGTGCTGCTGGAGGGAACAGGCATCGAGGATGCTGAACTCGTAGCGGAGCGAATGCGTCAGGCGGTTGAGAAGTTCAGTTTCAATCTGGATGGTATCAGCTTCAACTTGAGCCTCAGCATCGGTCTCGTGGCCATTGATGGTCAGCAGACCTCGGTAGTGGATCTATCCCGCGCCGATACTGCGATGTATAAGGCCAAGGAAATGGGCCGAAATCGGGTCGTGCTCTACCGACCAGGAGAGGAGGGTCTTCCCCAGCTTTCCGAGGCCAACCGGTTGATGGTCCGGCTCAAAGACGCCCTTAAAGAGGGCTTGTTCGTACTACACTACCAACCGATAGTTAGACTGAGAGACGGGCAAATCGAATACTATGAGGCATTGGTCCGCCTGCGGGAAAAGAACGGCGACATGCTCACAGCTGGGGAATTTATTAGCGCCGCCGAACGATTCGGGTTGATGCCCCAGCTTACTCGCTGGGTCTTGAGGGAAGCAATCCAGACGCTGCACAAACACCCGGAGATCCGTCTGTCTATGAATCTCTCGGGCCTGGATTTGACCGACGATGCCCTGCCGGAGTTTACTGAAGCGCGCCTGCGTGAGAGTAACGTCGAACCGGGTCGACTAAGCTTCGAGATAACTGAGACCGCCGTGACAAAAGACCTCCTGCAGGCTGAGCGTTGGATTCAACGTCTTAAGCTGCTGGGTTGCCCTTTCGCTCTGGACGACTTTGGCACCGGGTTTGTTTCTTTTATTTATTTACGCGACCTGCCCATCGATCAACTGAAGATCGCCGGCTCCTTCATCCGTACCTTGGAGACTGACCCTGCTCAACGTGCTATAGTGCAGGCCGTGCAAACGCTCGCTCGGACGCAAGGGAAAGAAATCGTTGCCGAGTTTGTGGAGAATCAGGCCGTTGCGGAGATACTCAGGGGTATTGGCGTAACCTATGGGCAGGGGTACTACCTTGGCAAACCCCACCCGGAATTACTTCGTGAGAGCACATGGTTACCCAGTTCTAGTTAGCCATCTATTCCCCGCCCGTCTTCCGCATCATCTCTCCGTCGATCACGACGGTTGTCCTCGGTTCTACCTGAGAACATGCCAATGACTCCTCCATACCCTTACCCATAACCACGCCCAAGTGGAACCATATGCTGAATACGCCGCCATCATAAGTCGTATGGAGCGTGCTCTCGTTCTCTGTGGCCTCACGCTCGAAGATGTGTCTCATAGGGATGTTCTCAGGTAGAACCGAGGCCTGAAATCCCTTGATCCTCCTTTCCCTGGCCAGCCGAACCAATAATTGGCTCAAGTACCGCCCTATCCCTCGCCTCTGATACTCGTCCGCCACCGAAAACGCTACCTC
>JAMDCE010000211.1 GCA_023489135.1 Chloroflexota bacterium | reverse complement strand
TGGTCAGGTTATCGCACGTGTCTTCGAGGATGATGCGCCCGTTGGCCAGGACGTAGCCACGGTTGGCGACGGAAAGGGCGAGGGCGGCGTTCTGCTCGACCAGCAGTATGGTCAGGCCGACGCGATTGAGGTCACCCAGAATCGAGAAGATGGCTTCGGTCACCTTCGGGGCCAGCCCCATCGAAGGCTCGTCCAGCAGCAGCAGTTTGGGCTTGGCCAGCAGCGCCCTTCCCATGGCCAGCATCTGCTGCTCGCCTCCGCTCAGACTGCCCGCTTTCTGTGACAGGCGCTGTGGCAGAACTGGGAACAGGCTGAATACCCGGTCGTAGTCGTCGAGTAGCTGCTTCCTGGTGGCGCTGCGACGGCGGGAGTAGGCACCCATTTCCAGGTTCTCTTTCACGGTCATGGTGGGGAATACCTGCCGCCCCTCGGGGACCTGGACGACGCCCATCTCGACGATTTTCTTGGGGTGCGCCCCAATTATGTCGGTCCCCCCGAAGGTCATCTTCCCCTGGCGGCTGCGCAGCACCCCGGAAATTGCCTTGAGCAGGGTGGTCTTGCCCGCTCCGTTCGACCCGATAATGGTGACGACCTCTCCTTCCTTCACGTCGAGGGAGACCTCACGGAGGGCCTGGATCCGTCCGTAGTGGGCCGAGACGCTATCCAGCCTGAGCATTTGCGACACCTCGTCCAAGATAAGCTTCGATCACTCGCTCGTCGGTGCTGATCGCGTCGGGGGGACCCTCCGCGATTTTCTCGCCGTGATCCAGCACCACCACTTCGTCTGAAATGTCCATGACCAGCCCCATGTCGTGCTCGACCAGAAGCACGGTGACACCGCGGTCGCGAACCCGTCGGATGAGGTCCGAGAGAGCCCCCGTCTCCGCGTCGTTCAGTCCGGCGGCCGGCTCGTCGAGGAGGAGCAGCTTCGGCTCCGTCGCCAGCGCGCGCGCCAACTCCAACAGACGTTGCTGCCCGTAGGGCAGATCGTAGGCGCGCTCGGCCACGCGAGGAGCCAGGCCGACGAAATCGAGCAGCTCCAGGGCCTTCTCGGCAATCTCCCTCTCCTCTCGGCGCGCGCCGGGTAGAAGAAGGCCGCTGGCGAGGACCTCGCTCCTGGAGCGGCAGTGGCGCCCCACCATCACGTTTTGCAAGACGGTCATCTTGCCGAAAAGCCGCACGGTCTGGAAGGTCCGAGCCATTCCCAGGTGAGCTATCACGTGGGATGGAAGTCGCGTCACGTCGCGGCCGTCGAAGGAAATCAACCCGGCGCTGACCGTCTCGATTCCGCAGAGCAGATTGAAAATCGTGGTCTTGCCGGCTCCGTTCGGGCCGATCACCGCCTTTATCTGCCCTCTCTGCACCTGGAAGGAAACGTCGAAGACGGCGAGCAACCCGCCGAAAGACTTTCTGACGCCGTTCATCTCCAGAAGCGCCATCGATCCCATCATCCCCCCCTCTCGCGTGAGCGGTCCCAGCGTTCGGCCAGGCTTCTCAGCGCTCCGGCCGCCCCCCCGGACCAGAAGATGACGATAAGCACGATCATTACTCCGAAGATCACCAGGCGGTACGGATCCAATCCCTGCAAAGATTCGAACATCCGGAATAGCTCCGGCAGAATGGTCCAGAGAATAGCTCCCAGAACGCTGCCAAAAACGCTGCCCAGCCCGCCGATCACGGCCATCAGCAAAATGTCCAGAGAGCGATCGAGGTGGAATGCCGACGAGCCGATGAAGCCGGAGTATCCGGCGAAGAGACTGCCGGCGATGCCGCTGTAAACAGCCGCGATGACGAAGACCTCGATCTTGTACCTGGCGACGTTGATCCCCAGCATCGCCGCTGCCACCTCGTCTTCGTGAATGGCCGCGAGCGCCCGCCCCACACGGGCGCGCACCACGTTGGCGGTGAAGACGGCGATTACGGCCGCCACTAGCCAGACCAGGTAGTAGAATCGAATCGGATCGGCGAGGGTCCCCTTGGCGCCGACGAGAAAGCCGGGCAGCGGAATATCGTAGAGGCCGAGGCTCGCGCCCGTGATGGGCAGCACGTGAAAGAGCCGGTGTAATACCAGAGCGAAGGCGAGGGTGGCCATGGCGAAATAGTGTCCTTTGAGCCGCAGGGCTATGTAGCCAACTGCCAATCCGGCGATCGCCGCCAGCAGCGGGCTGGCCAGGTAGGCCAACCAGAAGGGGAAGTGATCCTTCGTAAGTATGGCGTAGGTGTAGGCCCCGATGCCAAAGAACGCGCCCTGCCCCAATGAAATCTGCCCGGCGTTCCCCAGGACCAGATTCAGCCCTATGGCAAGCATGGCGTAGATACCCATGAACGTCGCCATCGCTAGGAGGTAGTTGCTATCGGTAAGCAACGGCAGAACGACGATCAGCGCCACGATCACCCCCTGCAGGATGTAGAGAGTGGTGGACCTCCTGATAGGTTCAACCAGGGTTGAAATGAAGGTCCTCGTCGGGGCTGAAACGGGGATCGCCGTTTCAAGGTCTCTGGGGCGTTCCATAGCTAGCTCCTCCTGACCTCCTTCTCACCGAAGAGGCCGGAGGGTCGCAGGAGAAGGACTACCAGCATGATTCCAAACGAGATGACGTCTTTGTAGGAGGACGAAATCAGGCCCCCGCCGAGGGCTTCGATAATGCCGACGACGAACCCGCCGGCAACCGACCCCAGGCTGCTGCTGAATCCGCCGACGATGGCTCCGGAGAAGCCCTTCACCGCTATCTCGATGCCATATGAGCCCCCGGCGTTGAGCAGGGGTGCGCCCAGAATTCCGGCGGCAGCCGCCAGGGCTGCGCTCATAGCGAAAGCCATCGCCGTCACCTGCGTGGTATCGATGCCCATCAACTCGCTCGCCCCCGGGTTATCGGCAGCGGCGCGCATGGCTTTGCCGAACAGGGTCTTCTGAAAGAAGAAGTGCACCGCGACGACGGCCAGTATCGAAAGCAGCATGACCCAAAGCGCAAAGGGGTTGGTGCCCGCTCCCGTCGTCTTCATCAGAGCCTCCGAGAACCCTTGCAGCGCCGGTGTGAGCAGGGAGAAAGGGAACTCGTTGGCGAAGTTCGGGAATGGCAGGGATTCTTTTCCCCAGATTATCTGGTGGCCGTTCTTGAAGACGACGAAGCCACCCACCGTGACCATAATTGTGGCCAGTTCCCCCAGGCGATAAGCGGGCCTGATCGCGATGCGCTCGAAAGCGTAGCCAATCGCGCCCCCGATGATCAACGCGGCGATAAAGGCCAGGAAGATGGGCACGTGGAGCGTCGTCGAGAGGGTCAAGGCGATCAGCCCCCCGATGACCACCTGCTCGCCCTGGACGAAGTTGAGGACCCTCGTGGCTTTGAAGATGATGTGTAGACCCAAAGCCACGAGGGCGTAGATGGCCCCGTTTGTCAGGCCACCGAAAATGAACTGTAGTATCTCGGCAGGACCAAGGACCAGATCAGACATACCTGGGTGATTTCTACCTGGTCTGCTTGAAGACGGTCCACTTGCCGCCCTTGATCTGGGTTAGAAGCATCGACGCAGCGCTCACGCCGTTGTGCTCGGTTGGCGAGTTATTGTATTCGCCGACCACTCCCATGAAGCCCTTGAGGTTCTCGATGGCGTCGCGGACCTTGGCCCGATCCTCGCCCCCTTTCTTGATGCCCTCGGCCAGGAGCGCGGCGCCATCCCACCCGACTGCCCCGAAGATGGACGGTGCTTTGCCGGTCTTCTTCTTGTAGCCGTCGACGAAAGGTTTGTCGACCGCATCCGGATTTTCCGTATCGAACCAGGCGACGAAGGTCATCCCGTCCACGGCCTGGCCGGCCAGGTCGATCAGAACCGGTGATGCCGAAGCGACGCTGCCGACGAGGGGAACATTCCAGCCCATGTTGCGCGCAGCCTTGGCCACGTTGGCCGGCCCGGGCGGGATTCCCCACGTCACGATGGCCTGGGCGCCGGAGGCCTTCGCGCGGGTGACTTCGGTGCTCAGGTCAGGCGAATTGTTGTTGTAGGCGATGTTGGCCGTGACCTTCAGGCCCTTCTTGGTGGCAACCTCCTCGTGGATCTTCGCCCCCGTGGTCCCATACTGGTTTTCGTCGTGGATGAGAGCAAAGTTAGTCACTTTAAGGTTGTTCTTCAGGTGCTCAGAAAGGACGTCGGATTCGATTTCCTCCCGAGGCACGTTCTGAAAGACCCATTTCTTTCCTCTGGTTGCGTCGAAACCGCCGGTGGCGTTGATCAGCGTGACGCCAGATTCTTCCACCAGCGGGCCGAGGACCAGAGCCTGTGCCGTTCGGTCGGTGATGATTCCAAGGACCTTGTCCTCTTGAATCATCTTCTTGCCCAGCTGCAGCGCCTTATCCTGCGAGTTCTCGTTGTCGTAGTAGACACCCTGAAGCGGCCGGCCGTTGATGCCCCCCTGAGCGTTGATCATCTCGATGAAGGCCTCCATGCCCGCCTTGTAGTCCTGTCCGATTGGACTGGCCCCGGTCACCGTGAGACCCAAGTTGCCGCCAATCTTGTACGGCGCTCCCGATGCCGCCTTGGCCTGCGGCTTTGCCGCCGCCGGGGTGGCTGCCGCCGGTTTCGTCGGTGCCGCCGCCGTAGTGGGAGCCGCGGCCTTAGTGGGGGCCGGAGCGGCCTGAGTGGCAGGGGTCTTGGAGATCGCCGTCGCCGTTGGCTGCGCGGCCGGCTGCGTGCAGCCCACCACAACGGCCAAAACAAGCATTCCCGCGAGGATCGCAGCTGATCGCCACGTGATAAACCTTTGCATCGAACCCTCCCTAGAGATTTATTTGAAGACCGTTACGTGGCAGATAGACGCACACCACGGTTGGCATCTGCCCGCGTCAAACTGACCTGGACAATCGGCATCTTTGATGATTCCTACGATCACAAGGTCCTATCTGTCACTTTCTGTTGCCTGCACGATAATCGCCGTACCGGGGCAGGGTGCGAAGTACCAAACGTTTGGTCGATTTGACGTAGTAGGCGCGAATATAACACACGTTCGGAGGCCTGTCAAGTAATTGCGGCCAATCACGATTGCTCGAATCGCTCGTCGAAAATCCGCTTGGTCTTCTTTTCAGATCGAGGAAGAGATCGATGTGGAAGCACCTCGATCTCCGGCGAGACGCTAATGCGCGACCTGAAGAGCGAGCGAAGAGCCGAGGCTATGTCGTCGTTGGAGCCGGACGCATCCACTGCTCGCTCCACCCTGACCAGCATGCTGTCCCGCCCTCGATTCCGACGCAGCACTATCTGGTATTCGCTACCGGCATCGGGCGCGGAGGAGAGAACCGTATCTATCTGGCCGGGATAGATATTGACCGCGTGGAACTTGATCATATCGTCGCTGCGGCCCAGTATGCGATCTTGCAGGGGATGGATCACACCGCAGGAGCACCTGTTCGGCAACAGCCGCGATATGTCCCGGGTGCGGTAGCGAATCATCGGCATAGCCTCTCTGCTCAGGGTCGTCGCTACGATCTCGCCCGTCTCGCCTGGAGGAAGCGCTTCGCCCGTGGCCGGATCGATGATCTCGAACAGGAAGTGATCGCCGAAGAAGTGGATGCCCTCGTGGGCTTTGCAGTCGACTCCTATGCCCGGCCCGTATAGCTCGGTCATACCAATAAGGTCGTGCACGTCCACTTCCAGCAACTCCCGCACTCGGGCCACCATTTGCGCGCTGCTTCTCTCGGAACCCATCACTTGCGTGCGCAGACGCAGCCGGCTGCGGATTCCACGCGCCGCGATTTCCTCGGCCAGGTATAGCGCGTAGCTGGACGTGCACATCATCGCCGTGGTTCCGAAGTCTTCCATGATTTCCAGTTGCATCTCGGTGTTGCCCGGACCGGTTGGAATGGCCATCGCCCCCAGGTGCTCGGCCCCGAGCTGAAAACCGGCCCCTGCCGTCCACAGCCCGTAGCCAACCGCGATCTGTATCCTGTCGTCTCTCGTCAGGCCCATCAACATATAGCAACGGGCGAACATCTCTTTCCAGTCGTCGATGTCCTTCTGAGTGTAGTAGGCCACGGTCTTCTTGCCGGTAGTTCCCGACGAGGCGTGGATGCGCACGATGTCTTCAAAAGGCACCGCTCGCAGCCCAAAAGGATAAGCCTCCCGCAGTTCGTCTTTGTCCGTGAAAGGAAGCTTGCCAACATCGTCGAGGTCCCTGATGTCGCCGGGCTCGACTCCAACAGCACGCATCTTCCTCTGGTAGAACTCGCTGTTGTTGTAGGCGTGATTAACGCTCCACTTCAACCGCCGCAACTGAAGTTCAGCCAGCTCGTCGCAGGTTGAGGCAGGGCACATTTGAATGGCAGCCACAGCATCCCCCCGAATTGCAGGATCACAATCCCGTGTAGTGAGTGGGACTATGATAGACCCAGGCGCCCGCCGTGTCAATCGTGAGTCGGCGGGCCGGCTGCACGCCTCGTGTTTTCTCCGCTTCGGTCCACTCAGCGGTACTTAGAGCGGTTTCCATAACGATTTATACGTGGACCGAACAGCACCACGGCGGCAGTATCCAGGTGTTGCCTAAGCTAATCGAAAACCGCTGTAGCGTGTGTTGGGCGAGGAAGCGGCGCCCTGGCCTATCGGTCCTGTGCCCGGCAATCAGCTATGTGCAAATACAGGCGGAATCTGGTACAATATTTCAGCAGCCATTGGCACGCCGAGTGCATCGGGCTCCCGAGAGGAACAGAAATTGGAATCAGTTAATGGCGTGGTAATACTTTTCGTCAATATCTTGTTTAGCGTGCTGGCCTACGCCATCATCGCCAGAGCGCTCCTGTCCTGGTTCAGGCTGGGACCGGAGAACCCGCTCGTGGCCATTCTCTACGAGATCACCGAGCCCGTCCTGTCTCCGTTGCGGCGTGTTGTGCCTCCTCTTGGAGGTATGATAGATATCACGCCGATCGTTGCGTTCTTCCTGCTGCAGATCATTCAGCAGCTCCTGGTCGCAGGCCTATCCGCCTACTAGGCGGGCACGAATCTCGTCGGATTCGAGGCCATAGATTTCCACTACCTTCTGCCGAGCGGACTGGCCGCTCATTATCTCGACGCTTGACTTGCTAACGCGAAGAATCTCGGCCAACAGGGCGATCAGAGCCTTGTTGGCCTTTCCTTCCACCGGCGGTGCGGTCAGCTTGATCCGCAGCACATCGTCTTGGAAACCAACTACCTCGTTCTTGGAAGCTCCCGGCTGTACCCGCACCTGAAGTCTGGCCATCTCGCTAATACGTCCTCACGGCCATGCTGCCCGCCGCCTTCGGGTTGAAACGCTTCTCAATCGCCTTGGGGAAGCTTATCACGCCCCGGTCACCATCGCTAACGTATCTCTCGTTGGGCGTTTTCTCCAGATAACGTAGCCAGAAATCCAGCTGCTCCTGGATCGCCTGGATCCTCGGCAAAGCATATGGATCGTAATCCACGGAATTCGGCGAAGGCGCCGGCTCTGCCCCTACCAGCAGGACGGCCTTGTTGCGGTAGGCGGTGCCTTGATACGATCCACTCTTGACCAGGGCTTTGTTGCGCGACCATACCCCCAGCGGAAGCGCCAGCGAGGTCACTTCGTAGTTGGGAACCGCCTCTTTGATAACCTTCACCGCCATCCCGAGCTGCTTTTGTACGTCGGCATCGCCAAGGTCCCCCAGGGCCTGGTGCCAGTAGGTGTGGTTTCCTATGTCCATACCGTGCTCGACAATATACCGCAGCTTATCCATCTTGTACTCCTTCTGGCCGAACAGGTCGTGAGGAGGGTCGGCCGCGGGAAGAACGTAGAAGGTTGCCTCCATCCCGAAATCGGGGTGCTTCTCGTAAAAGGCCTGCAGGATGCCAACCGCGCAATACTCATCGGGAACCAGCTTGCCATCTTTCTGGACGAAAGTGAACTGGCCGGGGCTCGAATCGTCGAAGGTCAGGATGGCCGGACTGCGGCCGGCCGGAACGTTGATGCGGTTCTCGATCACGTCGTTGAGGCTGATCAGGGTGTACCCGGCGGCGTACAACCGCTCCAGGTCCCGGCGGAAGTTGTCGTAGCGCCTTTCCCACCGATCTTCTTCCTTGCCAATCAAATGGTACTCGAATATGGGAATCTTGCCCAGCTCGTTGGCCTTTACCGACGCGGGGTCTGGCCTGGGCGTCGGAGTAGGGCCGGGCAAGGGAGTCGCGGTCGGCGCTGAGGTGGGAGATGCGGCCACCTTCGTGGGAGTTGCGGGCTCAGACGTAGGAGATGTCTTAACCAATGCCGCGACCGGCGGCACGCCGCAAGAGGTCACCAAGAATGAAGCGATCGACAAGAGAGCGACGACGAAAGACAAAAACTTTCCACCCATAATCATCCACCCCACAAACTAATATGCTTGGTTGAACGTCATTGGCAGCCGGGTTGCGCCCGGCTCTTCGGACACCTCCTTCAATTTGCCAGCAACTTGGAGAGGGTAACCAGTGAAAGGTCCTTTCTTTTCAGCCCCGGAATGATCCTCTTTAACGCCTCCGCCGTCTTCTGGGGGGATGCGTGGTGCACCACAATATAGCCGTTGCCGGTCTTTCCCAGGACCCTATCGCTGACATCCCGAGCGGTGGTCTCGTTCCTCCAGTCGGCCGAATCGAGCGTCCAATAGATGCTGACGTACCCTACGCTGTGCAACACTCGGAGCACGCGGGAATCATAGGCCCCGAACGGGGCGCGGAACCACGGCTTGGTGCCGACCCCGGTAACCTTGCGGATCAATTCCTCGGTTTCCGCTATCTCGGAGACCATCCTGGCGTTGCTGATCTTAGTGAAGTCCGGATGATCGAACGAATGATTGCCCAGTTCGTGGCCATCGGCCACCATCTTCCTGGCCATATCCGGATACCGCTTGACCCAGGCGCCGGTCAGGAAGAAAGTCGAATGCACGCCGTACTGACGCAAGACGGCCATTATCGCTTCGGTCCCCTCGGCATCGCTGCCGGCGTCGAAAGTGAGCGCGACGAGCGGCCTGGAAGCGTCGCCCTTGACCACGTTCCTGGCTTCGGGCTCTCCACTCAAGCGATCAACAGCGTTTGAGCTGGGGGCGGTACGTGTGGGCGTCGAACTCGGCTTTGGTATTGGCGTCAAGGTAGGCGCCGGAATAGATGTTGGGGCAGGCGTGTTAGGAGGCAACTTGACCGGTGTAGAGATAACCGTCGTGGTCGGAGGTGGAACCGTGGGATAAGGCGCAGCGGCCACGCTATTAGTCTGCGCGGAAGCCCCGCAGGCCGTCACCGCGATAACCAGCACGAACCCAAACACGATCAAATCAACAGGCCGCGTCATCCACCCAACCCTGGCAAATCCCCGACAGACTGATTGCGAAGCAGATACTACACCAGCGTGGCAGGCTTGTCAACAAGAAAGAGTTAGGAAGAAAGGTTCAGCCCCTCGCGATCCTCAGCAACCCTTAATGTTAATTTAACACTTTTCCCTTGCTGCGAATTTTGCCTTCGTGCTATACTTTGCCCCGGTTCGTCGGATGTACAACCACTTCTTATCGTTCCTAAACGGGGCGCAATGCGCCCCGCCTTTGTCGTCAGGCAAAGTGGGGGCCTTCGCTCGAGCGCCCCTGCGTTCGGCCCGTACGTCAGCAATCATACCAGGCCGCGAGACGGTGGGAGGATGAATATTGATTGAGGTTGATGGACTAACCAAGTATTATGGGGAGCGCAAGGCCATCGATGGAATCAGCTTCCAGGTCAGCGCGGGAGAGGTCCTGGGATTCCTCGGACCCAACGGGGCCGGGAAGACCACCACGATGCGCATTCTGACGGGGTTCCTACCCGCCAGTCACGGCATCGCCAGGATCGCCGGCTTCGACGTGTTGGGTCAGTCGCTGCAGGCGAGGAAGAACATTGGCTACCTGCCGGAGTCGACCCCGCTTTACACCGATATGGGCGTCAGAGACTACCTGGACTTTATGGCCGGCATGCGCGGGCTCTCCGGAAAGCGCAAGTCTCAGCGAATCGAGTACGTGATGGACATCTGCCACGTCGCCGACGTGGCGAACAAGCTCATCGGCAGGCTTTCCAAGGGATACAAACAGCGGGTCGGTCTGGCACAAGCGCTGATCAGCGACCCACCGGTGCTCATCCTGGACGAGCCAACCGCCGGACTGGATCCCAAGCAAATCATCGAAACCAGAGAACTGATCAAGCGGCTCGGTCGCGAGCACACCATCATTCTAAGCACACACATTCTCCCCGAAGTGAGCGTGACCTGCAACCGTGTTATCATCATCAACGAAGGCAAAGTTGTCGCCGTGGACACCCCCGACAACCTCACGAGGCGGCTCAAGGGAGCGGAGCGCATCGAATTGGAGATACGGGGACCGCGGGAAGACGTGTTGAAGTGTCTCCGCGCCATGCCCGGCGTCTCCCACGTGGAACACAGCGCCGGCGTGGATGTGCCCAAGTATTTCGTCGAAGCTGCGGTGAACAAGGATGTGCGCGAGCATCTGGCCGCGACGGTGGTTAACAAGGGTTGGGGCTTGCTCCAGCTCCGCTCCGTGGGCATGAGCCTGGAAGAGGTCTTCCTCAAGCTCACGACTAGTGAGGAGATAGTTGGCTAATGAAAAACGTTTGGGCGCTATCGACAAAAGAGCTCCGGTCGTACTTCGCATCCCCCATGGCCTACATTATCCTGGCGGCGTTCCTGGTGGCTACCGGCTACTTCTTCTCCTACATTCTCGTCGCGTCGCGGCAAGCCACCATGCGTTATCTGTTCGATACGATGGGCTTTATACTCCTGTTGCTCTCTCCGATTCTGACCATGCGCCTGCTTTCGGAAGAGCAACGAACGGGAACCATCGAGATCTTGCTCACCGGCCCGGTGCGCGACATCGAGGTTGTCCTCGGCAAATACCTGGCCAGCCTGATATTCATCGTCGTGATGCTGGGACTCACATTGTACTACCCGCTGCTGTTGAGCCGCGTGGGCAACCCCGACCCAGGCCCTATCATTTCCGGCTACCTGGGGCTGCTATTGTTCGGGGCCACTTTTCTGGCCATAGGGCTCCTGATGTCTTCCCTTACCCAGAACCAGATCGTCTCCGCGGTGCTGACCTTCGTCGTCCTGATCTTAATGTGGACCCTGGACGCCTCCGGTAGCATCTTCGGAGGCTCGGCTGCCAGTCTCTTGCACTACCTGGCGCTGACCGGCCACGTCGCTGATTTCGGCAAAGGTGTTATCGACACCAAGGACGTGGTCTACTATCTCAGCCTCGTGGCCACGGGTCTCTTCTTAACCGCGAGGTCTCTGGAAACCAGGAGGTGGAGATGATGAAGACGCAGGTAATCCTTAAGATGCTGGTTCCGGCGGCCGCGGGCCTCGGCGTGTTGTTCCTTCTGGCCGGGCTAGGTACCTATCTGATCACCAATAACTTTGACCGTACCGTGCTGGCGCTTCTGGCCGTCGGCGCCGCGCTGGTTCTCATCACCGCTTCATACTATCCCCAGGAGCTGATGGCCGCGCTGAGAGGCAGGTCCGCCAAATATGGATCGAATACGCTGGCGATGATTGTCATTTTCATCGTCATCGTGGGCATGCTGAACTTCCTCGCCTCCCAACGCAACCATCGGTGGGACCTCACGGAGAGCCAAGAGTACTCGCTTTCCCAGCAGACGACTAGCCTGCTGGCCAGGCTCGACGAACCGGTGAAGATCACTGCGTTCTACTCCGAGGCCACGAGCAAGGAGCAGATCGAAGACCTGCTCAAGGAGTACCGCCGCCACTCGGACAAGATCGACTACCAGTTCGTGGATCCGGTGCTGAAGCCCGGCGCCGCCCGTGAATACAAGATCCAGAGTGACGCGACCACGGTCCTGGAATACAAGGGCAAGCGGGAGGATGTGCTGGGCGCCAGCGAGCAGGATATCACCAGCGCCATCATCAAGCTGACGCGGGAAAAAGTGGTGAAGGTGTACTTCCTGGCCGGGCACGGTGAGATGAACATCGACGGGGCAAGCCAGGAAGACGCGTCTCAGCTGAAGAATGCGCTTCAGGCCGACAACTATGAGGTAGACAGGCTGACCCTGGCGACCACCGGGTCGGTCCCCAGCGATGCCGGGGCATTGATCATCGCCGGTCCGAAGACTCCTCTTATGGAGGACGAGAAGAAGGCCCTGCAAGAATACCTGGATAAGGGCGGAAAAGCGCTGGTGCTGCTTGACTACAACGGCACCGACTCGCTCAACGACATCCTGAGCCAGTGGGGCGTCGAGGTGGGCAAGGGCGTGGTTATCGATCCCGGCAGCTCGCTCGCCAATCAGCCGCAGGTGCCGGTGGTGATGCGCTACGGCTACAGTCCCATTACCAAGGACCTGGTGAACCTGCAGCAGATGACGCTGCTGCCACTGGCTACGTCGGTCGGTCCGACCCAACAGCCGCCGCAAGGTGTCAGCGTGTCTAAGATTATGGAGAGCTCGGATCGCTCCTGGTTGGCCACAGATCTCAAGGAGCCTCAGTTCCACGAGGGAGTCGACCCCAGAGGCCCGCTCTCGCTGGCCGTCACGGTCGAGGGCAGCACCGACCAATCCGGCCAGACCGCGGATGGCAGCGCCGACCCGAACAAGCCGAATACCCGGTTGGTCGTCATCGGCAACACCGCTTTTGCCTCCAACCAGCTGGTGAGCGAGGCGGCCATCGGCAATCGTGACCTGATCGTAAACTCGGTCAACTGGCTGGCGGAAGAAGAAGACATGATCTCCATCCGCGCCAAGGAGCCCGCGATGCGGACCGTGTTCCTTAGCGGCACGGAGACTAACTTCATCTTCTACACTTCGGTAATCTTCCTGCCCCTGGCCCTGCTCGCCATCGGTGGAACGGTCTGGTGGAACAGGAGGTAACGCCTTGAACTACAAGCTCACTCTTGGCCTGCTGGGTGTCTTGTTAGTTATTGGTGCCTATGTGTATCTCTCGGAAGTCCAGCCCGGGGAGAAGAAGAAAGACACCCCCACTCAGGTGCTGAGCATCAAGGCCGGTGACGTCACCTCGATAACGGTGTCCTACCAGGACAAGACGACCGAGCTCAAGAAGGACGGCTCTTACTGGAAGCTGAGCAAACCGGAAGAAGCCGAGACTCAGAACGGAGTGGTTGACGGGCTGCTTGCTCGGATTGCGCCCTTGAACGCCTCGCGATCCCTGGCCGGCACGGACGAGCCGCTGGCGAGCTACGGTCTGGAGAATCCTCAGCTTGAAGCAACCTTGGTATCGACCGACAACAAGACCGCCATCCTCCAGGTCGGTGACGACACCCCGGACGGCAGCTCCAGCTACGTGAAACTCAAAGACTCGGACCAGGTCTACGTCGTCGGTGCCTCGGTGATCTCGGAGCTGAGGAAGCTGGTCACTAATCCACCCAAGGCCTTGCCGACGCCCACTCCGACGCCCAGGCCGATAGGGACCGCCGTCCCCACGCCGACCGCGACCCCGACGCCGTGAGCCGTTGTCCGGCGAACCCTAAGAAAGGGATTGGAGAAATCCTGGCAAGTTCCTAGAGCGGATGGCCAGCCGACGCTGATTGCCCGGCGGCTGCAAGCGCCGGGCCGATATGTGCTAGAATATCGGCGCACAGTGGATACGGAGGTTTGTAGATGGAAATCACATGGCTGGGGCACGCCTGTTTCAGGCTCAAGGGGAAAGAGGCAACCGTAATCACGGACCCTTATGACCAGAGCGTGGGCTACCAGCTCGGGCATCCTTCCGGCGATATAGTGACCGTCTCTCACCACCACCACGACCACGATGCCATCACCGCCGTTGGTGGAGAGCCCAGGGTCGTCGACGGACCGGGGGAGTACGAAATAAAGGGCGTGATGATCGTGGGCATCCAGACCTTCCACGACGCCGAGGGCGGAAAGAAAAGGGGTAAGAACACCGCCTACATCATCCGGTTAGACGACGTCGTCATTTGCCACCTCGGCGACCTGGGTCACGTGCCGTCGGCGGATCAGGTGGAGGAGATGAGCAACGTGGACGTCCTGCTCGTGCCCGTGGGTGGAAACTACACCATCAACGCCGCTCAGGCGGCCGAGGTGATCAGTCTGGTCGAGCCCAAGATCGTCATCCCGATGCACTACAAGACGGACTGGGTGAAGCTGGAAATCGATCCGGTCGAAAAATTCACGCGCGAGATGGGGCTCAAGTCCTTCCAGCCTCAGCCCAAGCTGGTGGTCACCAAGAGCACCTTGCCTGCCGAGCAGCAGATAGTGGTGCTGGAGTACCGCAAAGGCTAGGAGTTGTAAAGGCACGGAGTGCCCGTGCCCTTATACTATGTCCTTGCTCAGAGTACCGAGGAACTCGCGATTGTTGGCTGTTTTCATCAAACGCGCCAGCATCAGTTCGAGGCCCTCCGTTCCACCGATGGCTCCTACCATCCTTCGCAGCGTCCAAACCTGCCGCAGAGTAGTATCGTCCATCAGCAGTTCCTCGCGTCGAGTGCCGGATCGCGCGATGTCCAGGGCCGGGAAAATGCGCTTCTCGGCCAGCTTGCGGTCGAGTATCAGCTCCATATTGCCGGTGCCCTTGAACTCCTCGTAGATCACATCGTCCATTCGGCTGCCCGTGTCGACCAGACAGGTCGCCATAATGGTAAGGCTCCCACCTTCCTCGATATTCCTGGCGGCTCCAAAGAACCGCTTGGGGGGGTACAGGGCAATAGGATCGATGCCACCGGACAGCGTGCGCCCGCTGGGAGGAACGACGAGGTTGTAGGCCCGCGAAAGCCTCGTTATCGAATCCATCAAGATCACCACGTGTCTTCCACACTCCACCAGACGCTTGGCCCGCTCCAACGCCATCTCGGCCACCCGCGTGTGGTCCTCCACCGGCTCGTCGAAGGTCGAGCTGACCACTTCCGCCTTAACCGATCGCTTGACGTCGGTAACCTCCTCCGGCCGCTCGCCGATGAGCAAGACCATCAGGTGAACGTCGTTGTAGTTGGAGGTAATGCCGTTGGCGATCTGTTTCAAGACCGTCGTTTTGCCGGCTTTGGGAGGCGAGACGATCAGGCCACGCTGCCCACGCCCGATGGGCGAGACGAGGTTGATGAGACGCTGGGTCATGTTGGTCGGCGTGGTCTCGAGATTGAGCATTTCACGCGGGAAGATTGGAGTTAGCGTGTCGAAATAAGGACGCTTCTTGGCCACCTCCGGATCGAGCCCGTTCACCGCTTCAACCCGCAGCAGCCCAAAGTACTTCTCGTTTTCCTTGGGCGGTCTGATCTGGCCGGTAATCATGTCGCCGGTTCTCAGACCGAAGCGCCTGATCTGGGACTGCGACACGTAGACATCCGACGAGCCCGGCAGGAACCGCTCCTTGCGGAGGAACCCGAAGCCATCCTCCACGATCTCGAGCACCCCTCCGCCGAAGAGAAATCCCTGCTGCTCGGTTTGCGCCTGCAGCAGACGCAGGACTAGATCCGACTTCTTCAACGAGCTATATCCGGTGACCCCAAGCTCCTTGGCCAGATCCTGGAGTTCGTCGCGCGTCTTCAATTCTAGTTCAGCTATGTTCACTTGACACCCCACAACCAGATGAATTAGTACCGATCCGACCCTGTAGCGCGGGGCTTGTCCCCCGCTCCACAGGCTGATAGCTATCGGATAGGCCCTTAGTACAGAAAGAAAGTCCAAAATACATCAGAACACCCGACACCTGGGCCACTCATTGGCCTGCATCACGATCACAGCCATATTAGTGAGATACATACTGGTGCACACCTGATGGCGCAATATGGGAAAGAGCCTTACTGCGTGGGGTGCAACTTCTGCACTCGACACCTGCCGGTCGCAATAGTTCCCTCATTGGAGAATCTCACAAGGCCACTAGAGCCCAAGCGCCACATAGTTACATACTTTTGTGGCGGGCTCACCGTCAAGACTTCGGCCTTGCACCGGGGTCGCGTTCTGAGGAGAAACGATTCACGAAATGGCCGCATAGCGTCCAATTTCGCCTGCTATTATATCATGCTATGTCAACACAAGTCAACTGCCTGACGATCGCGGGGGTGCACCCCACTTTTGTGGTGGATATTGGCAGCGTTTGGTGCTCAGGGCTTACGCATTCTGCCAGCCCCGTGTCATCTGTGGAGTGCGCAGGCTTGCTTGCGCTTTCGGGGCCGTTGACGTTACC
>JAMDCE010000536.1 GCA_023489135.1 Chloroflexota bacterium | reverse complement strand
GGGCATCACGAAGGCCGAAGGAGAGTAGCCCCGAGGACTGCCGGGAGCAGGCAACTCCCGGTCAATGCGGCGGGGGAGGCCGAGGGCCTTGGCCATCTGATGAGGCAGGACCAGGCCCGCTCGGGCAATCAATGGCTCATCGGTGGCCTCGATCTCGAAGTGGAAGACCTCTTCCGGCAAGAGTTGGGATCGGAGCGGGCGGCGTCCTGGAAGTTCGGCGATGAGCCCCGTCATGCATCTGACCTAGCGCCAGAGCCGAGCGGTAAGCAGCCCCTCCAAAGGCGCGCCAGGTTTCGATTTGCCTCCGCTAACCAGGGCGTAGTCCAGGAAGTATCCCTGAACGTCGCGCTTGCCAGGCGGTCCTGGAGTCGTGCCCACGAGATAGAAAATCATAAACTTAACAACCTCCACCTTATCGCGTCCATGAACATCGGCCCAGGATGCGTCAGACACGATGGGCACGTAGCCAATCCTGGGGCATTCCAGACGGGCACTAGGACCCGGGGTACAGATATCAGCCTGGCCTGTGCTCTCCTGGATCAGCGTATCAACGGCATCACTGGTCGGCCCTGCCATATTGCCGGGCTCGGTGTCGACCCACCAACTGTAAGTGTCGCCAGATATTGGCGGCGGTATGGTGCCATTATACCCATTCAGGATGTTGTCCTTGTACCACGTGGCGCCGCGCCCACCGGAGAAAGCTAGTGCCCCGAAATTTCCTGGTGGGCCCGGCGGGGAACCCGACTTCACCGTAAGTGTGATAGTTCCTCCACCCGCGGCCGCCACCGCGCTTTCAGGCACAGACCAGGGCCACAGATCCTGCGGCTCCTCCTGAGCAACAATGGCCGTTGCCGAAGCCCCCACGTTCAGGAAATCGATGCCCAGCACCCTGGCGAAGGTCGTGCTCACTGGACGGGTCGCTGAAACCGTGATGGCCGGGTTGACCCGAAGCTCAGTGGAGAAAGAGATGCTGGTGAGATTGCCTCCTATCCCGTTGCGATTGGCATAATCGACGGCTTCGGCCCGGGCGGTGGCTTGGCTTTCCATCAACTGCCAAGCGCCGGCCAGGGCCGCCGCATCCACCCCGTTCTGAAGCTGGCGACGGGTCTCGTACATTATGCCGCCATCGATCACCAGGCCGACGAACCCCATTATGACAGTCAAGGTGAGGGCCACCAGGACGGCGGTCGCACCTGTCTCGTCCTGGCACAGATTGCGCCGGGTCCAGATCCTTTCAGCAAGCTTCATCATCTATGTACGTCCCTCCACATCTACATATGCCCTTCCACCTCGGAGGATCGACGCTCAGGTTTTTTGCCCAATTCTTCTCCTTGTCCGAATTCTTTCCATCGAACACTTTGGGATCACTCCCAAGGGACAATACCGGCTCAGGCCCTCGGCTTTGCCCTCTGGCCCGCCTCTTCATCAATCAATATCGACTGCACGGCAGAATCCTTTAGGGGTAACCCGACACATAGATCCCTCAAGTCACCTGCCCTAAGCTCTAACAATGCCGATTACCGGTACCATTGGCTATTGAAATGCCCGATTCTGGTTCCAAACTGCGTGGTTGGGGCCTTCTCTGCCGACAAAGGGGAAGAGGGAGTGCTCCAGGTGGGGATACAGGCAGCTTTGGAGCATGGGCTGCCCACGGAGATATTGTCAGATAATGGCTCCCAGCTCCAGGTCATTGATGAGCAGACCAGGGCGAGGGGACTAAGACCTGTTGGTCACAGCAAAGTCGTGGGTCTCTCTACCCCGCAACCTAACATACACCGCCGGGTTGTGTCAACGCTGGACACGGGGTCACAAGCTGGTATAATAGGCGTTGCTATGGACAGAGTCATTGATTTGGTAAAGCATCATCCGATGCTGGTGGCCTGGGTGGCCCTCAGCATCGGGATGGTTGCTATACTACTGTACACGGCCAAGGATGTAGAGTTGCTTCCTACCCAGCGGCTGGCGCTGGTTTTGGCCACGATCGGACTGGCGGGCGCGTGCGTGTGGATCCTTAGCTGGGACTCGGACGAAGATTCGTCCGTGGGGACCGGAGAGCAGCCCAAGTAGCGGGCTAGCTCTCGATTCGCTCGATCCGATACCGTAACTGGCCGCCGGGGGTGATAATTTCTACCTCTTCGCCCGGCGCCCGGTCCAGTAGCGCCTTGCCCACGGGGGAAGCTATCGAAATCTTCGCCTCCCGAGCGTTTGCCTCGCGGCTGTCCACCAGCGTGTAGGTGTACTCGCGGTTACGCGCCACATCGCATACCACCACTCGACTGCCGATGACTGTCCGCTCGTGATTGCCACCGTTCTCGGTGACCTCGGCGTGGGCGAGACTTGCCTCAAGCTCACGTATGCGAGCCTCCACCAGACCCTGATGCTGCTTGGCCGCATCGTACCCGGCGTTCTCCCGGATGTCCTTGTCCAGTCGCGCATTGTACAGATCCTGGGCAACCTTGACACGCTCCACTTTGATCAGGTAATCTAGTTCCTCACGCAGCCTGGCGTAGCCCCCGGCAGATAGTGACACCGTCTCAGGGACGATGATCTCGGACTTGGTCTCTCGTGCCTTCCTGCCGCGCGGAATGCGCACGAACTTCGCCAGATTCTTGTTCAGGTAGCCCTTTTCCCTGGCGAAAGCGAGAAAGGCCTTGAGCGGCGTCAAGCGCTGGCTGAGCTGGGCGCCCTCTGCCTCGACCTGGGCCTGGTATTTTTCTACGTCCAAGCCTCCAAAGCTCGAAAACGGCCTATCAGCGCCGAACCACCGTACGATGCGAAGTATCTCCGGCTGCTGGATGTTGCGTTCTTCCGGTTCCAGGCTGGCAATGTATTGCGCCGCAACATCCGCAATGGTCATATCAGACATATTTCCCTCCTAAACTAAGAGAATTATACCGGAGAGGGAGGCCTGGGGCAATTGCTACGCATAGGCCAGCCGGAACTGAGTCTGATACAGCCGTGCGTAAAGGCCACCCCTTGCCAACAATTCGGCGTGCGTCCCTTGCTCTACCAGCCGGCCATTGTCCAGCACGAGGATCAGGTCCGCAGCCAGGATGGTGCTCAGCCGGTGGGCGATCACTAAGCTGGTGCGGCCCTCCATTACCCGCTCCAGCGCCGCTTGGAT
>JAMDCE010000411.1:15700-16181 GCA_023489135.1 Chloroflexota bacterium | reverse complement strand
TGTTGCTGGCGACCTTGTTGGGAATGCCACTGTTTTTGTGGACACCGCCGTAGTCGCCGGAATAGTCATCAGACATCACCGCAAAGTCGTTGACGTTGTCCGGTTGGCCACCTGCGGGCGGGTTCGAAAGACTGCGCAAGAAATACGGTGGTTGGAGGTAGACCGTCTCGGCGATGAGCCAGTCTGGATCGACCATACAGGCAAAGACGTCGGAGTAGGACTCGTTCAGGGCGCCGGACTGGTTGTGGTAGGCCAGGTTGGCCGTGCGCTCGGTGATGGCGTGGGTCAGCTCGTGGGCGACCACGTCCAGAGCGTTGCCCAGGGGCGAGAAGATCACTCCATCGCCGTCTCCGTAGACCATCTGCTGGAAGTCAGGATCCCAGAAGGCGTTATCGTAATCGACGTAGTAATGGACGCTGGAGACGAGGGTAGCTCCCCCACCATCGTAGCTATCCCGGCCGAAGGTGTTCTTGTAGTAGTC
>JAMDCE010000411.1:0-15690 GCA_023489135.1 Chloroflexota bacterium | reverse complement strand
GATGTTGTTGTGGGCATTGATGGCAACGGCATCGGCGCCAGGGAGGGGCCCTGACTCTGTTACGACCAGGCTGCCTGGGAGAGCGGTTCCATAATTGGCGGTGTAGGTGAGCCGGTCACGAGCGCTTTTTATGGTGTCGTACTTGTTGATGACGCTGCCGTTGTGGGCGTCGACAAAATAGACCCAGCGGCCGGGTGGATTGTCCGAAGCCAGGCGGGTCGTCCAGGCCAGGTGCGGACCGTCGACGGCGTTGTAGACGACAAGCTCAGTCTTGCCTGGCACCACGGAAGCATTACGAGCAGCCAGGTCTTTCACGGCTGCTTGCTCCGCCTCCTGGCTTGATACCTCGGGAGTGACGGAGAGGGAAATATCTGGCGTGTAACGCCCGTTGACGGCCGTGACGGTGTGATTCTTCAAATGGACGGCCAGCTGGCTGCCGTAGACTTTGACTCCCTGGTAGTATTGCTGGAACTTGAGGTGGATCATCCCGAGCTCATCGGGCGCATTGCTGACCAGGGAGAACTCGTTGTCAGAGTCTTTAAGCTTGAAGAGGCGGGAGTAGTAACGGATGAAGGACCTGGCCTTGGTATCGGGGTCGGCGCTCACGCCGGCCAGGCCGTCCAGGGGAATGTTGCCCAGGATGAAGTCAGGGATACCAGTGGAAGAATCCCAATTGATGTCCAGTTCGCCCTGCGCTGTTTGTTTCAGGTGAGAGAGAAGATCGGAAGGCCCGAGATCCTGAGGTGGGGGACCGGCCCAGGCATCCAAGACTGAGGTAAGGGTCAGAGCAGCGACCAGGAGTAAGGCGGCAATGCCTCTGGAAAGCTTCTTCAATACTATTCCCTTCTTTGAGCGCGCCGATTCTAACGGAACAACCGTTAATATGTCAAGAAGGAAGATTGCGCGCTCTTCAAGAATCGTTCTACCTCCATCAGGAAGCACCCCTTCCCCTCTTCGGACGTCAAATGAGGTCAGGAGAGGCGCCGCGGCGCCTCTCCTGACCTCATTCCACTAAACTTGGGGATTTGGGCGTTTTCGCCGCGGAAGAACGCCCAGCTCCCTCGCACAGATTCCTTCTACCACTTCACGGTGAGGGCCTTGCGGAGGAGGTTCTTCGGGTCGGCGGCAGACAATCCTATCCAGATGACTGTGTCTCCTTTGACCCAGAAGTAATGTTGCTGCCGGTTGCCCACGGTGGAGTAGACGATCCGACCGTCTACGGTCAACTGCTGCAAATCGGTGAACGTTTCATTCCCCTGCCCGATCCGGGCGACCATGCCATCCAACAGCGCTTGAGCTTCGGTGTCGGACTTTACGCGGCTTATCCAGGCGGTGGTGGAGCCACTACCGCCCCGATACTCGGCCACGTAAGCCTCGGTGAAGTCAAAGGCGTGGCCGTGCATCTGACCGATCTGTTTCTTGCCTTCCTCTCCTGTGGCGGCTTTGAACAACTTCTGATTCCCGACCCAACCCGGCACGCCGGGAACTTCCAGAGAGAGCGGACCAGTCTCTCGAAGGACGATCAGGCCTACGGCCACGACCATCAGGGCCAGGACCACGGCCAGGATGACCTTTCTCCTGGTGGGCCAGCCACGGCCTTCTCCTGACTCTTGAGGTGGGACTCGCCGGATTTGGGCTCTGTCCATTCTTAGAACTCCCCGGTAAGGAACATGTCCGACTTCAGCCTCATGGCCAGGGCAATTATACTACGTTTAGACGCGTTTGGGACACGAATGGCGGTTTTGGCACGGCTCATGAATACTGCATTTATCGGCGGCGCTGATATCGCCAGCAGCAGGCCTTCTCCTTCTTCGAAGGACCATCCCGTCCTTCCTAAGAAGGACGTGCTTTGAGGCAGGCGTCGCTCATTAGAACGCATAAGCCCTGGCGGTTTTGGCGACGCAGTCGAAATCTGATGGAGAGATGTATGTTCACCACGGAGACACAGGGGGCACACAGAGAACAAGTAGGAAGAAGGCTCCCGCCGGCACTCTGGAGTTTACGTCCCAGTGCTCCCGCAGGTTACCACATTGGTGGGTGATGGCCTGGTGGTGTACCTGCGGGAGGTTTCTACGAGGTCTGAGGAGAAAAGAGCCACGATCTCCCGCGGGTACTCTAGCCGTCCGATCTTATTACACAGCTGATAACCCGCGGGAGGTTTGTTCTTTCTCTCGCAGGTTACGACCTGCTTGAGATGATGGCCAGGTAGTGTACCTGCGGGAGATAGTCTTGAGCCAACCACGGGCGAATAACTCAAAAAGGGGGGTACGGAGGTCACGGCGTGGGCCAGTTTGACCCCTCCCCAGCCCTCCCCGCAGGCAGGGAGGGTGCTCATTCCTCCGCTCTTGAGCTTAAACCTTGGTAGTGTCCAGAACGCTGTGCTTCTTTCTTGAGCCTCCCTCCTTAGACCCAGGTGTTGTGGGATAGACTCGGAAAAGAGCGCGAAATAGGTTACACTATGCCTAAAGCTTTCGCTCGGATAAGAGGTAAGGGGGAAGGTACCCCTACTAGTCTTCGATCAACGCTATGACGTAGGGGGCACGGCGCGCCGTGCCCCACAGATGTTTCGCGACGCAACATATTTGACTACTTGCTGATGGCTGATCGCCGAAAGCTGACCGCTTTTCTACGGCATCCCGTTGTAACTGATGGCGCTTCCACCGGGACCCGCCTCATTTACCACCACCGCGATCGGTTGGGTCGAGGTTATCTTCGCCGAACCGGCGTTGCCACTGCCTAGAGCTCCACCCTGATAGAGGCCCCAGTAACCCTTGGCCGGAACCACGGTCGAAGCCGTGTTCAGGACGACCCCAGCGTTGCTATAGTAGTCTACATTCACCGTAGCGCTGCTACTTGAAGTGTTCTGGATGCCAGCCCCGGTGTTCCAGCCTCCATAGGCGTTGTCCATCACCACCGGCAGATTGACCACCGTTGCTCCGGGACCTACACCGCTGTACCCCATGGCGTCGCCCGAACTCTTGGATTCGTTGACCACGGCTATCACCGGTTGGTTCATCGTTATGACCGCCGAGCCGGCCCAGCCGGTGGGAAGAATGCCTCCGCCCTGATAGAGGCCGACGTACCCCCTGACGGAAAGGTTAATCGCCTGGGCCGTTCTCAGCGTCCCGTTGCTGTTGTAATAGGCGATGGACCCCGAAGCCGGGCTGGACCCGACGTTCATAATGCCTACTCCGGTGGTCACGCCTCCGTAGGCGTTATTTAGAATCACCGGTAAATTGACGGTCGTGGACCCGCCGCTGAACCCGTTGTAGCTGATGGAACCGCCGGAGGTGTTGATTTCGTTGACTATGGCCACCACTGACTTAGTAGAGGAAACGATAGCCGATCCGGCGAACCCGGAGCCGAGCTTGCCCCCCTGATAGTTACCCCAATAACCATTGCCGTCAACGGTTGCGGTTTCAGAGGCGACCTGAATTCCGGCGCTATTGTAGTACTGAATGGTTACCGAGGCGGCGGTGGGTGAGGTGTTCCTGAGGCCGATTCCCGTGGTCCACCCTCCGTAGGCGTTATCCAAGACAACGGGCAAGTAAAGGGTCGTCGACGCCGTGGCGGACCCATTGTAGCCCATAGCCTTGCCACCCGGACCGGTCTCGTTGACTTCCACCTTGACCGGCGAGTTGCTCTGGACTACGGCCGAGCCAGCCCAGTTTCCCCCGAAGCGGCCGCCTTGAGCGACTCCCCAGTAGCCGTTTCCGGATACCGTCGCGGTGTCAGCGAAGATAAGGTTGCCCATTGCGTCGTAGTAAATAAGGTAGACTGGCCCCGCACTGGCCGAGCCATTGCGAATGCCAACCCCGGTGCTCCAGCCTCCGTAAGCATTGTCCATTACGACAGGTAAGTAAATGCTGTAGGTGGTTGAGGCTCGTGCGGCCGAAATGACCCTGTCGACGGTGAACCCCCAGTATTTGTAGGACGCGTCCGACGTGAGCCTTATCTTCACCGTCCGGCCAGGCACGGCAACACTGGTGAAGTTGCTGTACTTCCCACTGAGGGTCTGCAGTACAGCTCCGGACTCGTTCTCCACGTAGACGTAGTCCCACCCGCTTTCAACAGAGAGCGCGCTGAAGTGAACTTTTGTGGAGGTGGCCAGCGGATCGGGATTGGTGATCGTCCAGGTATTGTCGTATGAGTTGGCGTAAGGGTGAGGCGACTGGGCCACCACCCTGCTGATGCCGACGCTGGTGAAGCCATTATCCACCGCTTTCCATTCGGGACTGGCGTAACCGTACAGATCGGCGGCGGCCGCAAGGCTGGCCGTTCGCATGGCGTTGAAGTCGGAGCTCGCGGTGAGGTAGAGGGTCAAAGTGCGGTACCAGATCTGCTCTGTCTTTTCCCGGCCAATGGCGGAGGCAATCAGGTAGGCCGCTTTATTGGGAATGCCGCTGTTCGTATGAACTCCGCCGTAGTCGCCTCCCTCATCATCCGAACTCACCACGAAGTCGTTGACGTGGTCCGGCTGGCCATAGAGAGGGGGATTGGCTAGACTACGGAGAGCGTCACCTGGGGTTGCGGGAGTGTAGACGTCTTCGCCTATCAGCCAATCGCCGCGGTCGACCATGGAGCCAAAAACGTCTGAATAGGATTCGTTCAGAGCGCCGGACTGGTTGTGGTAAGCCAGATTAGCCTCGCTCGCGGTCACGCCATGCGTGAGCTCGTGGGCGACCACATCCAAACCGTAGGGCAGAGAGGAGAACATTACGCCGTCCCCGTCGCCGTAGAACATGGCGTTGTCATCTGAGGACCAGAAAGCATTGTTGTAGTTGCTGCCCAAATGCACGTTGGATTCGAGGACGCTGCCGGCCCCGTTATAGCTATAGCGATGGAAGGTGTTCCAGTAGTAGTTGTAGACGATCCCAATGTTGTTGTGGGCGGCATTGGCGGCGCCGTCAGCGCTAGGTGGACTACTCTCGGTCAGGAGGAGAGTGCCCGGGTAGTCCCAGGTGTTGTGCAGGGTGTAGGTGCGGCGGTTTCTACCATCCTCGAGGGTGCTGTATCTGTAGACCACCTGGCCCGACTGCGCATCGACGAAGTAGACCCAGCCCCCGATGGGATTCTGCGCCGTTAGATGCACGGACCACACCAAATGATACCCGTCCGATCCCGCATAGACCAGAAGCTCCGTCTTGCCGGGTAAGACGTCAGCATTCTCGGAGTAGGGATCAGCGGCAGGCGTAATATCGACTCCCTTGGCATCCTTCTGAGGAACAGGCTTGGGCTTAAGGGTGGTCAAGTCCTTCTGAGCGATTGACTCAGCTTGAGAGCTTAGCAGGGATGGAGTGGACGAGATGGAGATTCCGGGCCTGTAGTAGCCGTTGACGGCGGTGATGGTCTGGCCCTTCAGGTGGACGATCAGATCGCTGCCGTAGACCTTGACTCCCTGATAGATCTGCTGGAACTTGAGGTGAGTCATTCCCAGTTCATCGGGGACGCTCTTGACCACAGAGAACTCTTCATCGGGGTCCTGCAGCTTGAAGACGGGAGCATAGGCGCGTAGGAAGGCCGTTGCCCTAGCAGTAGCATCTGCTTCAGCCGGAGCGAGGCTGGCGGTGGGTATCTGGCCCACGAGGAAGTCGGGGATGCCCGTCTCGGCGTTCCAGGAGATCTCCAGGGCTCCTCCGGCGGCCTGCTGCAGGTCAGCCAAAGAGAGACCTGTTGGAGGACCATCGGGTGGGGTCGCTCCGACCTGACCGGCCGAGCTGGCCAGGAGAATCACGATCAGAACGAGGACGCTCAGGTAGGTTGAGAATCTCCTCACGACGAGTACCGCCTTAGCTCTTTTTTTGGCCATTCTCACGCTATGAACGAAGACTCCCGATGGCTAGGTTAAGCTCTCGGAAGTGCTTGCGATTACCTCAAGAACGGGGTAGCTCCGCGGAGCTTTCACCGACGAGGATTTCCTACTTAAAATAATCGACTTTTCGCGATAATTCTGAACGCCCTTGCCTTGCCAGCGCCTAACTGCCACTTTTCATTCTATTTGGGCGGCGCTAGCTTGTCAACAGGTCGCAAATGGCTTTGCCCAAGAAGTCTCGCTTGACGTGGCTTGGCGAGAGAGAGTCGATGATCTGGCTGGCGCCACGCAGAAGACAGCGAAATCTGCTTCGGGCTCTTCTTACGTCCGAAAGAGCAGTTCTTCATAGCGAAGAGAAGATAGGGAAGATTGCGAAAAAGGGCGCAAGCTTTCGGACGGTGTTAGGTAGAGCGGGGATAGCCAAATGGCATAGTTCTTGCTGGGTAAGCGGGCGAGCGAAAGGAGCGGCTTGGTGAGGATATTACTCCTCTATGACTACCCGTACAACGCGGGTTCTTTCAGCGTTCAAGGCGACACCCTCTACCGCGGAATGCTAGAGAACGGCGAGAAATGCGTAGCCTGCAACTTGCACGATGATCGGGAAAAAGAGAGGCTCTACCGGGACTTCAGACCGGACGTGGCCATCGGCGTTGGCTGGTGGGGCGAGACGCCTCAACTCGTTCTTCATCCGCTCAAGTTCGGCGTGCGGCCGGTGCCCTGGCTGGTCGCCGATGGCTGGGTCGCTAACTATCACGACATACTGGGAAGTCTACCTCTCACCCTAGCGACAAGTCAGTGGGTCCGGGAAGTGTACATACGCGATGGGGTGCGAGGCGACAACATTGAGGTGATACCGGAAGGCTGTCACACAGACGAATTTCGGCCGCTGTCGTCCGAAGATCCCCACGTTCGAATGATCCGGCGAAGGCTGGGAGTTGCTTCCGATGAGAAGATGATTCTGACCATCGGTGGAGACGCGGCCAGTAAAGGAAGTCGCGAAGTTATGAGAGCCCTGGCTAAGATAGACGGGGAGTACTCTAAGTGGAAGTATGTTTGCAAGGTCTGGGACGCACCGCGGACGCAAGAGCAGAACCAAAAGGACTGGCAGTTGGCGGTGGAACTGGGGATCGATCACAAAGTCGTCTTCCTAACGGGAGTATTTCCGCGAGAGATCATGCCCTTCCTTACCAACGCCTGCGACGTCTACGCCGCGCCGAGCCGCCAGGAAGGCTTTGGCCGGCCCCTGGTGGAGGCCCAGGCTTGCGGCAAGCCGGTCGTTTCCGTGGCGGGGACGGCCACTAAAGAGGTCGTCTTGCACAATGACACCGGGTTTCTGGCCGGCGTGGCGCGGCGCATCGAGCGATCTGAGGACTGGGTCCACCCGAGTATGGGCTTTGCCTGCACGCAGAAGGTAGTTTTCGACAAACCCAAGACAATCGCCGTAAGAGCAGACGTGGACGACCTGGCCTGCTACTTACTTCGCTTGCTGGGCGACGATAGGCTTCGACAGGAGATGGGCCAGAGAGCCCGCGCCCACGCCGTACGCCGGTTTCATTATCGCTCCGTGGCGAAGGAGATGGTCAAGCTTGTGGCGCAGAAGATCGACGTGACCGTCCCGGTGCAGTATTTGTACTCGGCGGCCTGCTCCTGGGCGTAGGTCGCGGTCATCAGCCCATATCCCCTAATCCTTAACCCATTGCTCACTCGTCAGGAACTAGCTAGGAGAGGCTGTGGCTCCAGGGCGAAGATAGGCAGGTCGAAAATGGGCACTCTGCCCTGGGCCACGGCGATAGCCGCGAAAAGATACATTCCCGCCGACCAACTCTGCCAGTCCTCTCCCCTGGGGTGGCCCGACTGCGCATCGAGCCATTCGTTGAAGCCCCAGTTGAGTTGGGGGTGTTTGGACAGCTTGATGGCCGCCGTCAGGTCCTCCAGTTGGCTCCGTGCCGCAGATAGCCGGCCAGCCTTGACCAAGGCCACGATGTAGAAGGCCCATGTGAAAGGCCAGACACCGCCGTTGTGATAGTGCCCTGGCTGGCAGAAGATGAAGTAGCGATCGTCCCAGTCGAGGTCTCCGGGCAGGACATAAGGGAAGAGACAGGGGACTAGCCCGGGCGCCAGATCGTTCCGTGCGTTCAGCGTCTCTAGCGAGTCCCGGATATGGTCGAGAATCGCCTCGGCCCTCTCCTTGGGCACCAGTCCAAAGAGAACGGCCAGGCAATTCCCAAGCAGGTCGAATCTCTCTGAGCCTCTCTCTTTGAAAGCGTAATGGGCGAAATAGGGGCGTCCCTCAATGGCCAGCCCCTTTTCTTTAGCGTGGACATTGTAGGGCAGATTCAAGAACCGTTTCAGGGCGGCGGCGCGAGCTGGTTCACCCCAGAGGAGAAGATCGGCGTACAGGATGGTGTTAATGAAAAGTGCATATCCACCTACCTGCAGCTCGTCCATCCAGTCCGTGGTGGGATACTGAGCTAGCATTATGCGATCGTCAGGGCTCTGGTAGTGAAGCCACTCCATTGATCGGCGGGCCTCTGCTTCGTGAAAACCGGTTTCTCCACTGACGAACCGGTAGGCCGCCAGCGCCATCAAATAAAGAGGAGTGGTATCGGAAGCGCCGCGGTCGTGCGGATCGCTGGCCACTGTCGGGATAAGTCCAAGGGGCGATTGGTTACGCGCCAGGACGGAGAACATCCGGCGCACCATATCCAGGAAGATGTCTTCTTCCAGGAGGAGGGCGCCCAGAGAGGCGATAAGCAAATCCCTGGTATATGGTTCAGGATATCCCCAGGCGGCGACGCGTGGCAGGCCGAAAGGCCCTTTGGAGTTATAGACCAACAGGGCCCGGGCCGCCAGGCAAGCCTCGATCTCCACGGGCCGGAGATCTAAACTGGTGAGATCCATCAAATGCGCGCCTCGGTCGTCTTCTGACCACCCTCTCCTAGTATAGCACAGCTGGCTGTGGCGCTGGCAGAATCATTCTTCTTTGTGGCGTCGCACCGTTTGTCTAAAGGCCGAGAGTTGACCCTCGGCCCGAGCGGCTCGCTCTCTCAATTGATTGAGCTCCACCTGCATCGTCTCGATCCTGCGCTGCAGGGCGTGATTCTCTTCTTTCAGACGCTCTACTTCTTGGCGGTGCTGCCCCTGCATTATACTTAGAGCCAGATCGGCCTGGTCGCTTGACATCGCCGTTCTTGAGCCTCGCTTGCGTCGCGCGGATTTGACTTCGGCTGCGGCCAGATCCGGGAGCTCCATATCACGGTGTTTCCGCAGAGTCAAGTCCTCGTGGATGGTAGGTAGGGATCTCTCATCGTGCCGGGCCCGCCTGATGTAGGCCAACACGCGGACGTCCTCTGGCGTGTATCGGCGCACGCTTCCTCGATCCGGTTTGGCGTAGTCGCTAAAAGCCTGTCCGAACTCGCGCGTCCAGTTTCTAATGGTCGGCTTTGGCGCCCCCAACACTCGGGCGACCTCCGCTATTGTGAGCAATTCCCCCATAATGGCCCTTTCTTCCAGTACGTGATAGGCTATAACAACCTTTATAAGTCTACCAAAATATTGACAGACTGGGTAGGATGTGGTATATTTAAAATAATAGAGAAATGAAAGCCCCAGAAGACCTTCTGGGGCTTTCATTTCTCTGTCGCCTTTTCAGGTCTCTCGCTCATCCTCGGCTGACGGCCGCGCTGTCCTCCGCCGGCCTTTCGAGAGAAATACTCTGCGCTGGGGTAAACGAGGCCAGCCCTCGAGAGAATCCATCCTGGTAAAGAACTGGCGTGCCAGGATGCTCAGACTTCGGACAAGGCCATTGCAGACCGCTTGTCTCCAATCGCTCGTAGGAGATGCCGCCATAGATGGGCACCAACTGGGCGATCTCGTTCATAATAAAGGATGGGTGACGGTAGCTCATCCGATACCCCATCCGGGTGGCTAGCTCAGCAATGATAACCCAGTCCGGCTTGCTCTCTCCGATTGGCTCCAGCGCCTTCCGGACCCGCTGCACGCGACGCTCGCCATTGGTGAAAGTGCCATCTTTTTCGGCGAAACTGCAGGCCGGCAGCACGACGTCGGCCAATTGGGCCGTATCGGTGAGCCAAATATCTTGAACAACCAGAAAGTCGAGAGATTCCAGGGCGCGACGGGCCTTTTCTGGGTCGCTATGGGAGAGAACTGGATTGTAACCCATAATGTACATGGCTTTGATCTGGTGGTCCAAGGCCGCGTCCAGCATCTCGTTTAGCCTCAGTCCCAGCTGGAAGGGTAAAGGTCGGGGTGCTACTTTCGGGCTGGGTCTTTCTTCCCACGTCCGTGACCAGTGTGACTCGAACCGGCCTCTCGCTTCCGGATCCAAAATGTCCTGATAGCCGGGCAGCAGCGAGGGCGAAGCTCCCATATCAAAGGCTCCAACGCCGTTGTTCTGATCGTCGACGGCGCCTATCCCTCCGCCTTCACGACCCACGTTGCCCGTCAGCAAGGCGAGGTTCGCCAGAGCAGAGACGACTGGATCGGTCGCCAGGCTTTCGGCGAAATAGATGCTCGAAGGAGGATAACCGGCGGCCGGCGCCTCGCCTCGGAAGGAAGTGCCTCCCTTGGCATAGTACCGGGCGGCAGCGTACAAATGCTTCACTCGCACTCCGGTGATCTGGCTAACCTTCTCAGGGGTGAAATCTCGAAGGCTTTGCTGCCACTCCGCGAATCCCTCCGTGCGAGCCTCTACGAATTCACGGTTCCAGCGACCTTCTTGGAGGATGATGCTGGCCAGACCGTTCAGAAGAACGGCCTCCGTTCCCGGTTTGCACTTCAGCCAGACGTCGGTATAGTTACAAATCCAGCTCCAGCGATCGCTCAAGACAATGAGCTTGGCTTCTCTCTGGCGCATGGTGCGTTGCAGGAGGAAGCCAAAGACTGGATGAACGTCGACGACATCGGCACCGACCAGAAAAACCGTCCCTGATTTGTAGATATCCCGGAAGCTGTTGGTGGGAGCACCGCTGCCAAAGATCCGACCAAGCGTCGATTCGGAGGGATGGTAGGACGCCACCGATCTGTGATCGATGTTGTTAGAACCCATCACCACCCGCACGAACTTTTGGAAGATGTAGTTATCCTCATTCGTGGCCCGGGATGAAGCAAGGGCCCCGAACTGTCCATCGCGGTGCTGCTCCAGCTTCCTGGAAACCAGGTCCAGGGCCTCATCCCAGGTAGCCTGGACGAAGTTGCCGTTGTTGCGGATCAAAGGGGTGGCCAGGCGCTCAGGACGGTGAATGAAATAATGCCGGAACTTACCCTTGACGCACAGGAGGCCTTTGTTAAGCCCCTGTCCCTCTCGAGAGGTCACTCGAACGACCTCTCCTTTGTTGGATTCCAGGGTCAGACTACAGCCCAGACCGCAGTAATAGCAAATAGTGTCGGTCTGGCGCATTTCCCAGGACCATGGCGCAACCTCCTGTCTGGTGCGATCGAGCAGACAGCCCACCGGGCACACGTTGATGCATTGCCCACAGGAGACGCAGGAGGTGTCGGTGAGGTCCCGTCCGAAGGCGGAGTCTATGACGGTCTCCAGCCCTCGGTTGGCGAAAGCCAGCGCTTTGGCTCCGATTATCTCATCGCAGACCCGGACGCAGAGGCCGCAAAGGACGCAGCGGTCGCGCTTGATGTCGATTACCGGGCTAAGGTGCTCCAGTTTCTTGAATCGCTTAGGCCGGCTGTAGTGTTCGTCCTTGGCGTATGCGTAAGTGTAGTCCTGCAGGCGGCAGTCGCCCGATTTGTCGCAGGTAGGACACTCCAGCGGGTGATCGATCAAGAACATGTCCAGAAGGATGCGCCTAGCCTCCTGAACCCGGGGTGTCTGGGTGAAGACCTGCATCCCGTCTCGAACGGGCGTAGCGCAGGAGGCGAAGAGGTCTGTGGAGCGCCCGGCAATCTCCACGACGCACATGCGGCAGGCGCCAAAGGGGCGTAATTCCGGATGGTAGCAGAGGTTGGGAATATCAACGCCAGCCCGGCGAGCGGCCTCGATGATATAGGTTCCCCTGGGAACCGTTACTTCTCGGCCGTCGATGGTGAGCGTTACATCGGCCACGCTGTTTTCCTCGCCTCAGCCCTGACGAACCAGGCTTGACTCAGCTTCCGTGGCAATTTCACAGACGCCGGCAGGGCATCGCTTCTCGTTGATATGGGTATCGAATTCGTCGCGGAAATACTGAATGGCGCTGAGAACGGGTAGGGGCGCCGTCTGACCGAGTCCGCACAGAGATAGATCGATGATTTGTCTCCCTGTATGCTCCAGGAGCTCCACGTCGCCTTCTCGGCCGTTTCCAGAGGCGATTCGTTCCAGGATCTCCAAACTGGCCTTGGTCCCCAGGCGACAGGGCGTGCATTTGCCGCAGGAGTGGTCGCGGTTGAACTTCATAAAATAGCGAGAAACGTCGACCATACAGATGGTCTCGTCGAATACGACGAAGCCGCCGCTCCCCATATTTCCGCCGACGCTATCCAAGGACTCAAAGTCCACGGGCAGATCCAAGTGTTGAGACGGTAGGCATCCGCCCGAAGGGCCGCCCGTTTGGACCGCCTTGAACTCTCTGTCGTTGAGAATGCCGCCGCCGGCGCCGTACACAAGCTCGCGGAGCGTCGTACCCATTGGAACTTCGATGAGGCCGGGTCGCTTGATCATTCCGGAGAGAGAGAAGACCTTGGTGCCTTTGCTGCCCTCTGTGCCGATGCCGGCGTACCAGTCTCCACCATTGACGATGATCTGGGCGACGTTAGATAGCGTCTCGACATTATTCAAAGACGTCGGCTTGCCCCAGAGGCCGAATTCCACCGAGCGAGGCGGCTTGGTGCGGGGCATCCCTCGTTTTCCCTCGATGGAGAACATAAGAGCCGAGGACTCTCCACAGACGTAGGCCCCGCCGCCCAGCTTGGGTGAAATGTCATAGGAGAACTTGCTTCCTAGAATTCGCTCACCCAGGAACCCGAACTTGCGGGCCTCCTTGATGGCGCGCAAGGTGCGTTCGACGGCGAGAGGGAATTCCGCACCAACATAAATGTACCCGAATCGCGTCCCGATGGCATAGCCCGCGATGATCAGCCCTTCAATAACGGCGTGGGGATCGGCTTCCAGGATGCGCCGGTCTTTGAAAACGTTGGGTTCGCCCTCATGGGCGTTGCAGATCATGTACTTGGGATTCTGCCGGTCGGTTCGAGCCGATTCCCATTTGATGCCGCAAGGAAATCCTGCGCCGCCGCGTCCCCTGAGGCCCGATTTCTTCATTTCCTCGATAACGTCTTCGGGGGCCATCTCCGTCAGGGCCTTGGCGAGGGCCTGGTATCCTCCCCTGGCGATGTAATCTTCGATACTGTCCGGATCTGTGTGGCCCGCGTTGCGCAGCACGATTCTCTGCTGGTTCCGGAAGAAGTCGAGGTCACGCCACGACGGAATACCGTCGAAGGCTTCATCGGCGATAGTAGCCATGGCCAGATCAGGGCGATGGTCTCCCCTCACTAAGCAACTTCTCAGTAATTCGGGAACCATCTCTGGCGAAACGCGACGGTAGGAAACGCGAGGGCGACCAGGCCGGATGATGTCCACCAGCGGCTCTTCAGAGTCTATCCCAATGCAGCCGGTCTTGCGCACAGTAGCCTGCACACCGAGGCGTCGCAGCTCGGCTTCAACGGCCGCCAGGACCTTCTTCGCTCCCTTGGCAATGCCGCAGCCACCCATTCCCACGATTATGACTGGCTTCTCGGGTTTCTGGAGCGCTTCCCAGTCGGCCCGGGCCTTTCGCTGTAGCTCTCGAAACTCCGGTAATTTCATTCTGCTAGCCCTCGGAACGGCCGGTGGTGTCGGTCGAGGATAGAAGGCTGTCGATCAGTTTTTCCATATCTTCGGCGGTCATATTGCCGTGAAAGGAGTGTTCAACCTCTATGAGGGGAGCCAGGTCGCAGGCCCCAAGGCAGGTGGTCGTCTCCAGAGTAATCTTGCCGTCCGGGGTAGTCTCTCGCGGCCCGATGCCCAGCCGCCCTTTAATGACGTCAAGCAGCACCTGGTTGCGGCGGATATGGCAGGCCGCGCCGTCGCAAAGGAAGATGATCTTCTGCCCCGGGGGGGCAAAGCGAAAGTCGCTGTAGAACGAGAGGGAGCCATAAATGGGAGTCAAGAAAATGCCGAGTCTATCGGCTACGAGGTCGGCGGCGCTCTGTGGAACGTAGCCGTACACCTCTTGAATCTGCTGAAAAATGGGGATGATGGCCTCTTCCGGTACCTCGTTAGGGTTCTCGTCCATGTAGCGGTCGATGATCTCCCCGGCCTTGGAGAGGTCCACCGCCTTCGGTGAACCGACCACAACCACCAATTCCTCTACCTCCCGAGCCTGATGAAGCCCACGGCTCCACCAGCCTTGACGATCCTAGCCTTAGCCCAAAGGATACGCCAGAGCGAACTCAGCACCAGTCACATTTGGCAGCCTTACGGCTGCCAATCTGTCTCCGGTATCAGTCATTCCAGCCCCTAACCCGTGATAACGGTGAGAAAAGGCTACCCAACGGCGGTGCGCCGTTGCCCAAAATACTAACCGATAGGCCTCGTTTTGTCAAGGTTTTCACAAGGGGGAGCGAACACGATGGCCTGGCAAGATCGGCAGGCCCTTTTACCGTCACAGGAAGATGCTGTAACTTTTCTTGCGCTTTTCTTGAATCTATCACGCGGTGCCCAGGTCTAAGGAGGGAGAAGAGCGTTTTCGCCGCGGCGCCTACCACCGCATCCATTTCAGGTCCGTGCAGGTAGGTTAGTCCTTTTTGAGGAAAGAATAGAGATCAAAGGACAGCGCAGCTTCCTCAACACTACCTATGTGAGACCATACCGTGAGCCTCTTCGGCATTAATGTACTTGGCGAGAAAGGAATTCTTCATCATCTCTCGTAGTGCGGTCAGCAAGTAGTCGCGTTTGAAGGTGTCACTAATATCAAAGTAATCCTTCACTTTGGCTGAGTAGAAACCACGGTAACAATTCACAACCGCCGCCTGCAATTCTTCAGTGGTCATGTTCCTAGGCTTCACCACAGGCTCAACAAAGTTATACTTGGAGTAATCCCGCGTCACTATGTGTTCCTTTAGATCGTCAAACATGTCGGAATAGGGCCACGGGGCGATCATCAGAAACTGGGGTAGATCAGGATCGTACAGCTTGGCTAATTCTAGGGTCTCCGCAATTGTCTCGGGGGTCTCGTGGGGTAAACCCAGAACAAACGAGCATTCGGTGACTATCCCAGCCTGATTAAGCAACTTGATAGCCTCCCGTGATTGATCGCACTCTATCCCCTTGCGGAAGACATCCAGTCTCTCCTGACCCGTCGCCTCAACGCCCACATATACGTGCAGGACTCCCGCTTTGCGGTACTTCCACATTATCTCGGCGTCCCGGATGATGTCGGTCACCCGCGTCTCCAGCAGGAGATGAATGCCCAGGTCCCGCTCGATCAAAAGGTCGAGAATTCGCTCCCAGCGATGGCGATCAGGCGTCGGGTACTCGTCGGAAAGCATAACCACGTCTATGCCAAACTTATCCGCCAGATACTCCAACTCGTTCACGAAGGACTCCGGAGGTCTGGCTCGCCAACCGCGCTCCCAGAACTTCTGCTGCGAACAAAAGGCGCAGTTGTGCGGGCAGCCCCGGGAGCTATTCACGATGGCCAAACGCGACCCCTCCAAAGGGAAAAGGGTGTAATCCGACCAGTCCACCAGGTCCCAGGCTGGGGACAAGGAATCAAGATCTGGCACAAACGGTCGAGCTCCAGTGACAACCACATCTTCACCGTCCAAGTAAGCTAAGCCTCGTACCCTCGATACCTTGCCCCGCCGCGCGACCGCCTGCGCAAGTT
>JAMDCE010000070.1 GCA_023489135.1 Chloroflexota bacterium | reverse complement strand
GGGGGATGGACTAGCGCGGTACATCTGCGAAACAACGGCGCCAGTTCGGGTCTGGTGACGGTGATGTACTACGACCAGAACGGCATGTCTGTTTCCAGCGATATGCAGGTCGTTCCCGCCGGGGGCGAGGACCGGAGGATCTGTAGGAGATAATCCGGCAACGGTACGAGCAGAGGGAGACGATCATCACCAGCGATCGACCCTGGAGAGTGGGAGGAGGTTTTGGGAGATGGCTTGCGGCCGGGGACGGCGTTGGCTTGCCTGACCAATTACGGCCATACGCAGCAGACCTCGGCGGCCGCAGAGTATTACCTAACGAACCGGCGGGCCGTCAGCCAACCATTTCTCTACAGGCAGATCTTAGCGGGGAGTTTCGTTGACCACCACGACCAGTGGTGACGTAGAGGAGACAATGGCTGACCCGGCGTAACCAGGGGAAAGTCCCGCGCCTCCCTGGTAGAGGGCCCAGTAGGAGTTTGGGGACAGAGTCTTGGACTCGTTCCCGACGATGTTGCCGCTGGCGTCGAAGTAGGTGATGGTGGCGCTGCCACTTCCGAGGCTCAGGATTCCGGCGCCGGTGGTCCAGCCGCCGTAGGCGTCATTCAGCATTACTGGTAGGTAGACCCTGTTCGCGCCTTGATTCTCGCCAGCGTAGCTCATCGAGCCGTTCGCGGATATTTCATTCACTACCGCTACCACCGGCTGACTTGAGGTCAGAACACCCGAGCCAGCGTACCCGCTTGGCAGATCGGCCCCGCCCTGGAAGATGGCCCAGAGGCCGAGGGGTGGAATGGTGGTACTCTTGCTGGTCACCACCCCACCTGAACCGTCGTAGTAAGTCAGCGTCACCGATGCCGGCGACGCGGTCGTGTTCTGCACATTCAGGCCGGTGGTCCAGCCGCCGTAGGCGTCGTTCATCAGAACGGGAAAGTAGGCGGCAGCGGATGGTGTGGAGAGCCCTCGATAACTCATGGCTCCCGCGCTGGAGACTTCATTCACCACCGTTACCACTGGCTGGTTGGACGACACTATCGCCGCGCCAGCGAAACCCGGCGGAAGCAGATCAGATCCGTGGTAAACCGCCCAGTAGCCCCGACCTGGCACATCTTGCGTCTGCCGCCCTGCCTCAGTGCCGTCGTCGTTGTAGTAGACGACGGTCACCGAGGCGGGGTTGTCGCTGGTGTTTTGCACGGTCAGGCCGGTCGTCCAGCCGCCGTAGGCGTTCTTCATTATCAGAGGCAGGTAGACCGTGTTGGCGGGCTGAGCGGTGCCCTCGTAGCTCATGGCCTGCCCCGTCGTCGCAATCTCGTTGACCACCGCGGCGATGGGCTGATTGGAGGTCACCACGGCCGTGCCGGCGAAGCCGAGGGGCAGGGGCTCGCCTCCCTGATATAGTCCCCAGTAGCCCCGCCCAGGAACGGTGACGTTGGTAGTTAACACGGCCTGCCCATCCGCAGCGTAGTAGGTCACGGCGATCGTCGCTGGGGAAGATCCCGCGTTCTGGAGACCGACCCCCGTGGTCCAACCGCCGTAGGCGTCCCGAAGGACGACGGGCAGGTAGAGGGTGGTGCCAACTGTGGAGATCCCGTAGTAGCTCACGGCGTCGGGCCGGCTGGCCTTCGGAGTAGGCGTGGGACGCGGTGTAGGAGTCGGCGTAGGAGTGGGATTGCTGGGCTGCCAGAGAAAGGTGACATCCACCCAATCGTTGCCCACCAGGCCGAGGTTATCCCAGAAGGTCCCGTCGGCCAAATCGATACCGGCAAGGTTCAAGACCGTCCGCCCGAACTCGTCCTTCCCTCCGTTATAGCCAGTCTGCTTGGCCGCCTGAGACTCGGGCAGACCCTTCGCCAGCAGTGGTAAGCCTGGAGGAAGGTAAGAATAGAGGTCACGAGAGTCATCCCAGTAGTTGTCGTGGATGTTCCAGGGCCCCACATCCCAGACCGGTTCTGTCACCGAGCGGCCATTATAGGAGAGCCGAACCTGGTACTCGTAGCCTCCCTTCGTGGCCAACCCTCGGCGAGACGGGAGAGCCACAAAATGGTCGCGCTCTGTAATGACGTGCCCGTTGGCCGTGGTACCACCCACCAGTCCTTCTCGGGTTGCGTACAAGCGGTACGTCGCGCCCGCCGCTGTGGTTGGTCCGATGAGCCGCGATGGAGGAGTAGTAGTAGTGTAGCCATACTCCAGGGTGACATCGTTCACGACCGGGGTCAGGTCTGGACTGTCGGCCAGCAAGGTGAGCCGGTATTGGGCGTACAAGGCCGTGGATTCCAGGCCAAGGGCCTCGCCATTTAATGAAACGGGCTCCCAGAGCGACCAAGTCTGGCCGTCCGGGCTCACGCGAACCTCGGCCTCCAGGGCCGAACCTGGAGGTACCTGCGCCCCTGCGGTCAATTGCAGACGATTGAAGCCTTGCTCGGCCCGCAGAGGGGGCGAGGTGTAGAGACCCAGGAGATGGTAGGCGGGGTAGACTCTGGTCGCGAGAGTTTCGTCGGGCCCCAGACGCAACTCACCGTCGCCCTTCTGGGAAAGGACGACGTTAACAGCCTGACCGGCCCTGAAGTCGTCTACGGTCGATTGTCGCCAGGCCGAGGTGAATTCCAGCCCCGTTCTACCAGCCCACAGCGCGGTGGCACCGCCAGCGAGGGTCAAGGCTATCACCAGGCCAAACGCGACGAAGCCCAGGGCCGTGGCGCGAACGTTTCTCAAGGTGGAATACCTTTCTCACTCACCACGGAGGAAATAGGGGTTAGGGGTTATGGGTTAACGAACTACCCATTAACCCCTAACCCATAACCCCTACTTTGCCGGCAGCTCGTAGACGTACTGATCCCCCATTTTTCCTTCAGGTTTCAGCCCCAAAGACTCAATCGTTGCCAGAGTCTGAGACAGCGTCTTGCGGTATTCGTTGGAATCGACCAGAACCCATTGGGTGCCGAGCTCCTTCAACACGGCCACGCTCTTCTCGTCGGGGAAAGACTCCAGGATGGGCTGTATTCGCCTGAATTGGGGGGTGCCGAAGGCGGCCACGAACCCGCCTATGAAGGGCTTGTTGTTCACGCTGGTGTAGTATATGAGCGAACCGTCCACCTGTCGGGCCGGAAAAGGAAACTGGACCACTGCCCCGTTGCCCGGTTGGGAAGCCAGCCAGTAGTCTACTGGACGGCCCTGAACTGTCCTCAGATTGACGTATGGATAAAAGTCAAAAAGGATCAAGGCCAGCAGAAGAGCGGTCACAGGAAGCGCCAGGCGAGGCCTCATACGCCCCAGGAGCCACGCCGCACCCAGGCCGGCCAACACGCTCACAAAGAGATCGACAAAGACGCCATAGCGCATCCAGTTGCGCATTAAGCCATAGAAGGGCAAGTACTTGAAAAGAAAATACCCCGGAGGGGGAACGAAGGTCTTTGGGAAAGGATGCCATTGCTGCAAGAACTGGGGCACGTCGACGGTAACGGACTGTCCGAGCCAATGGAAATCGACTCCGAGAGCCAGCATGAAGGCCAGCGCTCCGGTCCAGGCCAGCACTCTGGGGAGCCCGTTCTGCTTGATCTGTTTTCGCTTGACGAAGGCCACCACCAGTAGCGCCAGGGTGACGGCGCCGAGATAGAGGGTGCTGTCGGCCAGGTGCCTTTTCTGCAGGATCTGCCAGAGCCACTCTCCCCAGAGGAAGTGCCGGGTTGAGGGGAGGATGAAGTCAGTGGGGCTAGCGGAAAGCGCTCTGACCTCGTCCGTGAGAGATCGGGACGAGATCATGCTCTGGCTGGCCAGCAGCAGATACGGCGCCAGCGCCACCAGAACCAGCGGCGCCGCGGCCAGGACGACCCCGCCAAGCCGGCCCCAGAACCTGAGCTGGCCTATGACTTTGCGCTCAACCAGCAAGAGATATCCGCCGACAAAAAGGCAGGAGGTGATAAGGGTCATGTAGAGATAGTACTGCGAAGTGAGGCCAATGAGTCCCAGGAACAAGGCGGTCAATAGAGCTGTCTTCCAGGACCACTTTCGCTGCTGGAGCAGATCGTAGAGGCACATAAAATAGAACGGAAACCACTGGGTGCCCATTAAGGGGAACAGCCCGGCGAAAACGTAGGCCATTTTGAATGGGGCAAAAGCGAAAATCGTTCCGGCGATAAGGCTGGCCGGGGTGTTCTTCGTGAGTCGCCAGACCCACAAATGCACCCCCAGCCCCGATAGCACGAACGTGAGCAAAACGGAGAAATTGTAGCCAAAGGTCGGTCCGGCGAGCAGGCTGAGGGGCAAAGCAGGGAGGACCATAGCTGGCGTCGTCTCGGTAAAGGCCAGATTCCAGCCTTCCGGGTAATTCAGAAAGGGAACCTCCAGCGGCAGGCGGTGGAGCTGGAATAGAGCTTTCTGGTACCAGCCTACCAGCCAGATATAGTACATGCCATCGCTGCCGCCGCCGTAGAGCGAATTACCCAGGTGGGGCGCCAGCGGCCAGGTGATTAGAACCGTTACGGCCGTGAAGAATATTACGGCACCCAGCACCCGCAACCACTGCCTGTACCGGCGAAGCATTCCAAGGGCCAATGATGCCCCTCCTCGTCACCGTGTCACTTAAGCTCTAGACAGCGCTCCACTCCCCTATCTCCTAGTGTCGACTGGACACACGCGACTTTCAGAATCGCAAACATCAGGCAGCGGAAACGTCATAAGGATACCCTGAAAAGATTCTTTCCCACCTTCGACAACTTGAACCCGTCTTCCTCTAGCTCGTCTCTCTGCTTCTCGCCGATCCAGTAGACCGTCAATCCGGGAGGTACGTCGATTCTCAGTTCGGGCAAATACAGTGGTTTCTTTCCCGAAATGTAGGCCCTGAAACGCTCAGTAGAATCGGAATTGTACCGTGTCACGTAAATGTGGCTGCTTTGCCGCCCCTCTCCAACCAAGTAGTACGCAAAATACTCCGAATAGTGCCAGAACGGCGAAATAATCAGCGCGTCCTGTTTCACGGTCTGCAGATAACCTTCGACTTCCGTAGCCACCCGCGTGTTGCTGTGCTGATCGGCCTCGCCGTAATTGGTCACAACCAAGGCAAGCGGGACTAGCACGAGGAAGGCCCCGCCAAGCCAAACACGATTCTGGAATACCTTGTCTAGCATTAACTCGAGGCCGGCCCCCAGGTAGATCGCAACCACAAAATAGGCCGGAATAAAGTAGGTGGCGACATCGGGGATACGATAATTGATTGCGTAGGCGGTGGTTCCAACAAAGGCGAGAAGCAAAAAAGAGTTTACCCTTTTGCTCCTCAAGTAATAGAAACCGACTCCGGCCAGGGGCAGCAGCACGAGGTACTCTCTTAGCAACAACTGGCCGAACATGGGGATGCGTTCGGAGATAACTTGGGTGATGGAAAATGAAAACATAAGGTGTCTAAACTCGCCGCCAGTCACATAGCTCACAAACTGCCCAATGTTAGCGACCTGCTCAGACAAGTAGGCAGTCTGCATATCATTGAACCGCCACACCACGTACAGATACTGAGATGCTCCCAGAGACATGAATAGTGCGATCCACGCCAACCTCTTGCGGTCGATAAGAACCCGCCGATCCGCTGTCCAAACCATAAAGGCGATGGCGGGCAGCAGCGTGATCATCGTGAGGTGGTTTCCAAAAGACATCGCGTAGGACGCGCATCCAAACAAGAAGCTGCGATTCTCCCGCGTTTTGCTCCACCGCAAGAAGAAATAGACTACCGCGCTCACAAAGAGGATGTTCAGAGTGTAGACCTCGGCCACCGTGGATTCAGCCCAGAGGGTTCGCGTAAACCCAAAGGCCATAGAGGTGACAAGGGCGACAGGTTTTCGGCAACCCAATTGGATGAGGATGTGAAAAAGGAAAAGGCCGGCCGCAATTGTAAACAGGGCCGAAAGAAGATTCGCCTTGTACGCCAGGGTCCCCACAGGGAAAACCTGGACAAAGAAGTGATTCAACAACAGATAGCTGGGGTATCCGGTCGGGTGGGAGATCCCCAGCACCTTACCGACAAATTGGAGCTCCGCGGTATCCCCGGAAATCCCGATGCCCGGCAGCAGGGTTCTAACATAGACTCCCGCTAAGACCAGGGCCAGCACGCCTTCCCAAAAGAACGGGATCGAGGCCAAACCCCTAAGTCTAATCTTCAAGTCGGACTATCCAATTCACAAATACCCTGATCATCTTGCGCAGGGTTCTAGGAGGCCGCGGTTGGTTTGCGGGGTAGACTGGCGGCCTCCACCGGCGGTGAGGATGTCCCCTGACGACGATAGGTCCAGATACACCCACTGGGCGCAGCGGGCGCTGGAGTCTGGTTGAGCGCGACCACGTCGCGCAGGAGGCTACTCCGAGCCCAAGAAGCTCAAATTCCCGCGGCAGGTGAGTTAACCGGAAAGGCGATGGTGGGCTCCGAAGTGTCGGTTGCGATCAGATAGCTCCGGTTCCGACGCCTGAACGTGGTTGAACCAGCTTCTGAAGCTGGTTCAACCATCTGGGAATTGCCCGCCCAATCATACGGAGATCGCGAAGTTCCCGCAAGACTTACTGGCTGTGGACCTCGTTGACCACGGCCATTAGCGTTCCGGTAGAGGTTATCACCCCGGCCCCCCCGAAGCCTTCCGGCAAGCCATTACCAGGGTCCCCCTGGTAAATGTCCCAGTGACCGTTAGCAGGAAGTTGTGTGGAGTCGCTGGCGGCCTGGCTGCCGTCAGAATTGTAGTAGGTTATGCCTACCGTTGTCGAGACCGCCGAGGTGCTGAAGACACTGACACCCGAAGTCCAGCCACCATAGGCGTTTTTCTCCAGGGTCGGGAGAACTACGGTGCCGCCGGAGTCGAGGGCCCCGGTGTAGCTCAGAGCGTTACCATTGCTGTTGACCTCGTTCACGATCGACGCAACGGGAACGGTGGCGGATATTATCGCCGATCCGGCGAAACCATCTGGAAGCCCCTGACCCGGGTCGCCCTGGTAAAGGCCCACATAGCCATAGGGACTCAAAGTGTTGGTTCGGGAGGCGGCCTCGGTGCCATCGAGATTGCGATAGCTGATCGTAAAGCTTCCGGCGCTGCCGCTGGTATTGGCGATGCCTGTGCCGGTGGTCCAACCGCCGTAGGCGTTTCTGGCTACCGTCGGCAGATAGATCGATTGGCTGCCGGCGCCCAATCCCCGGTAGCTCATCGAGCCAGCATCACTGCCGTTCACCTCGTTGACGATCACGGTCACGGGAACGGTGGAGGTAAGAAGGGCCGATCCGGCGAAACCGTCAGGCAAGCCCTGCGCCGGATCGCCCTGGTAGACGCCGACGTAACCGTAGCCGCCCAGGCTGACTGTCCGGTGGCTTACCTCAGCGCCGCTGGAGTTACGATAGGAAATGATCACACTCCCGCTAGAAGCGCTGGTATTGGCGATGCCGAAGCCACTGCTCCAACCGCCGTAGGCGTTGTTCATTACTGTGGGAAGATAGGTGTTGGTCGAACCGACGCTGGGAGCGTCGTAACTCATGGCCGAACCGTCGGCGCGAACCTCGTTCACGATGGCGTTGATGGACACCGATGCGTTCACGATGGCCGACCCGGCGAAGCCGTCGGGCAGACCCTGCGCTGGATCGCCTTGATAAATCGCCCAGTAGCCGTGCGGGTTGAGCGTAGTTGAACGACTCGACACGACGCCCCCAGCCGCATCGCGGTAGGTGATGGTCACCGTCCCACTGACATTCGCGCTGTTATAAATGCCCGCGCCACTGGTCCAACCACCGTAGGCGTTCCGCATCACCACCGGCAGAAAGGCCGTGGTATCCCTGCCGGTGGGAACCATCCCATCGTAGCCCATGGCCCGATCTAGGCGAGGCGGCGTCGGCGGGCCGAGCTCGTTGGTGGAATAGTAAATGTCGTGATCGCCGTCCGCAGGCGTTTGCACGACGATGTGGAGTGTGTTGCCCGAGGCATCCAATTCACCGGTGTAGACCTCGCGTCCGAAACTCGTGACCTGACTGGGGGAGGCCCAGGTCGAACCGTCACCTGTTGTTCCCCAGACCTGAAGGTCCGCGGCGCCACCGCCGCTCTGGAGCCGCCAGACCACGGCGACGGTGCCGTCATCGGTGACGGCAACGTTTGGATCCAGGTAACCGACATTTCCGCTGCCCGGAACGGAGGTGTTTGACCACTGGCCATTGCTGTAGGAGCGATGGAACACCTGGTAGGTACCTGCTGGCGATTCGTTCCAGACTATATGCACGTCTCCGCTTGGACCTGCCGCGATCGACGGCTTTATAGACCGCCCGCCGCTGGCGCTAACGTTGAAGGTGCTCGTCCAGGTACCGTTGAGCAGCGTCCGAGCCATAATATCGGAGTTGCCAGCGCTCCCATCGGCCCACGCCACAGTGACCGCTCCATCACCGCCCACCGCCATCACCGGGAAGGGCCGTCCATCCGCCCAGGAAACCGTGACCGGGCTCGACCAGTTCACGGAGTCAGTTGAGCTCCTGTACCGTACGTAGTAGTTGGCAATGAGCGATAACTGGTCAAGTTGCTCGGGATTGCCAGCCGACGCGGCCAGTTGCTGTTGCAGAGCTGGCGTCAAGCTGGCCTCGTCTAGCTGGGCCCAAGAGACGTGAACCACGCCCTGCCCGTCCACTCCCACCGACGGGTCGTAAGCCCCGTGACCCGCTGGCGACAGGTCGATCGCATTCGTCCAACTTCCGGAAGGCAGCCCTTTCATAAACTTGACGGCCCCGTTATCGTAGTCTTTGAAGACTACATACCTGTTTCCAGCAGAATCAACGGCTATGTCCCCCATCAACTTGGAGGAATCCCAGCGGGTCAGGTCAACGGGCTGCGACCAACTGCCACCGGCATTCGTCGCATAATATATATGTTCGATGCCTGGAGCTATCTGGCCACGCCAGATGACGTGCGCCGCTCCCGATGAATCGGCGGCCATCCTGGCGGCCAAGGAGGGGTCGGTATCCTTCGAGACGTTGACAAACGCCGCCCAGCCCGCGGCCTCGGCTGGTGGACCTGTCTTTATGCCAGCTCCCACGAGGGCCGTCGACGCCAGGATCAGTGTCACGATAATCAGATGCGCAATCTTGCTACGATGTAATACCTTCACGTGCACGTTGCTCCTTACTACCTCAGCTCCTCCCGATCCCCGGGGTATTAACCTTCACCCTAGTCGCTCGCCTTTGGTCAACTGTCAAGGGTGTGATCACCCGGTCACTGGCCACCAGCCCGCCAGTCGATGAACGATTCCCACCACGTCGCGCCGCAGTATAGATGGCGATAACGGGAGTGTCAAGAGAGAGTGGCTAGTACCTTCGTACCACATCATCGCGTCCGGGGTCAGCCAGAGGTCACGCTCGACGAAGGGATAGGGGTTAGAGATCAGGGGTTAGGGATTACAGGCATTCACGCGCCTATCCCATAATCCTTCATTCCTAGACGCGGTAGGGGCAGGTCTCACGGATATTAACACGCGCACCTCAACCGGTTATAGTCCTAAGGACGCCCTTCTAAGACCTCCACCGAGTCGATTTGAATTCCCAGCGAACGCGGGTCATAGCTAATCCCCTGTGAGCGCGGTGACCATCCAGGGGTGTCCAGGTGCAAGAGGACTTCATCTGATTTCTGAGGCGTAATCCCTTCGGGAATGTCGATCTCGTAGGACTGAAAGCCTGGCCCGACGCTCAAAGAAGCGATAGGGTTTCCATCAAGCGAGACCTTGACCGGGATCGCTCGGCCCCGCTCCGGTGGACCCGAGCTCAAGCTAAGAGAAAGCCTAAGCTCAGATTGCCCCGCCTTCCAGGGCAAGCGAATCGTTCCGCCGGATCCGTCTCGGCCCGTCCAGCGGTAGGACACACCGTCCTTGACCTCTTTCTCCCAGAACCCATCGACCAGGTACTTGTAGTCGGCGCCGCCGATGTCCAGGGAGAACGGCCAATTGTTCTCAGGAAGCTGACCACGGGGCACCGGCTGGTAGATCCCCAGCGGCACGGTCACCCGGTACACATTAGATGGCTTCTGGTCGTAGAGCTGCTCAAACTCCGGCACATCTAGCCGCCACTCCCCTACCGGTTTCATATCGTGGCCCGGCAGATCCAGCTTACCACCGTTGGCCGCCATGATTACGTAAACCGGCCGCCCCTGGGATTCCCACCTTGAAACTACCGAATCGAGCGTCTTATTGTCAGGCTTGTCTCGCCTGACCACGAACACATCGTAACCAAAGATGTACTCCATTGGCGTGGCGGTGACGTAGGGTTCATCCCGACCATCGCTGAATAGAAGGACTGAACCGGGCTCGAAACGCGCCGCCAACGACGAGAACTGGTCCACCGATCCCGACCACTCCTGGTGCGGCACAATGACTCTACCGGTGTAAGCCATGAAGCTCACCATTCCCAATCCCAGGATTACGCTCGCCGCCAATCCGGCCGGCCGCCATCGACCCCCGACGTCCTTCAAGGTGACAAGGGCGTAGGCGATGAAGATGGTCATCGCCGGGAGGACCACCGGAATGTAACGGCGCATGCTGTAGATGTAATGGCTATCGGTGAAAGTCTGCTGCACATACAGGAAAGTGCAGACAACAACTACCGAAAGAAAGAGGATGGTTGTCTTGGAAAAGCCGCGTCTGAGGACCGCCAAAATACCCACCGTAGCCAGTAAGATCCCCAACGGCGATAGATACCAGCCAAACCGGACCAGGGTTCCCGCGGCCCCGCGGGTGACAGGGGCGCCTATGTAGCCGGTCAAGAGGGCCGGGTTCAGCGCTATTTCGCGGATAGACGCCAGAGAGATAATATGCGGCCGGTAGATGTAGGCGTAGAAGACGTAAATCAGAACGATACCCATCAGCGATGCCACAATCCACTGTCTGTGGGCTTCACCCCATCCGAGAATCGGCCGCCAGCGTTTGTGAGACCGGTCGAGGGCAAAAAGGACCGCTGCCACGAGCACCATCAGGACGACCTCATAGCGCCACTGGTATTGCGTCGCTCTCAAAATGTGGAAGTACAAACCAGTGGTGTAAACCCGGGTGAAAAAGACGATATGAATCAGAGCGTGAATCAACAGGAGCCCGAAAGGGACGAAGAAGTACAGATGCTCTCGGCGCCACGACCTGGTCAGCCACAAATACAGCAAATAAAAGGGAATGGGCGCCATCAGAAACACAAAATCGGCCCGCACCAGGGCGGTCTGCCCAAGGGCGGCGCCCGCCAGAACACCGAAGACCGCCGCCATCCGCCGGTCCCCGTTCCTAAGGCCTGCTTGGAAGAGGTAGAAGAAGTAGAAGAACGCAAACACAAGAAGCTGGGTGAGCATCTCTGAGACGGAGTAGCGGGCGAACCAGATTTGAACGCCGCCAATCACCAGGAGGAAGAAAGCGACCAGGGCGACACTTCGACCAAAGAGCCGGCGGGCCGCGAAAAACACTGTCGCGGAGGAGATGAGCGCCAGCACCGGGGTAGCGTACATCGCCCCTCTTAGACCAACCAGGGAGTAAAAAACGGCGATCCAGACAGGAAACAAGTGATAAAGCTGGGGAACCACCAGACCCTGCCCCGGATCGACGGCGTAGAAACCGGCCATCCTCAGGAAACTGACCTTGAAGCGGTAGAGGTCGACGCCGAGCATCAGTTCCCGGTAAGCATTTTGAGGAAGATCAGCCAGCAGGCGATCGTGCACCAGCACTGATCCGGCTCGCGCTATGTGGACACCCGTGTTCATATAAACGCCGGCGTCGAGAGCACCCCGGATCATCTCCGCAGGCTGAAAGAAAAGAACCGCCCCTAAGGCCAGGGTTCCCAGAAAGGCCAGGGCTCTCCAGTCTTTCCAGAGCGGCCCTCTCTCTTGTCTCCTAGACAGAAAGGCTTGCATTCCTCGCCGGCCCACTCCCGCTCCCCCACGGAAGAAGAAGAAGAGAATTAGACAATAGGCCACGCTTGAGCCCAAGAGGGCACCGATGGAAAACAGGGCTAATTCCGCGAGAACAAAGCCAAACCAGCCTGACAACAGGACGCTTATGAGAATCTGCACCATAAGGCGCTCGCCAAAGTCCGGCTGCCACTTCTTCTCGGCCGGTCGAAACAAAGCCTGGTAAGTGACTAAGCCCGGCAGCCAGAAAACGAGAGGGAAACCAACTATCCCCAGTAGAAAGAATTCCAACCTGAGCTCCTACCTCCTGGGCTTTCGCGAAAGCATGTCCTCGTACACGGCGATGGTCTTTGCGGCGACACCCGTCCAACTGAACTCTTCGGTGGCAATGCGGTGGCTCTCCCGGCCCATTTCAGCTAGGCGCTGCTGGTCCTCAAGCGCCCGCTCGATGTTCTCCGAGAGTTCCCTTACGTTCCCCGGCTGGCAAAGGTACCCGTTTCGCTCCGGAATGACTTTGTCAGGTATGCCTCCGACGGCGCTGGCGACAACCGGTTTCGCATGCATCATGGCTTCCAGGGTGACCAGGGAGCTGCCCTCGTAGAGGGTGGGATGCACGAAAAGGTCGGAGCGCTCGTAGAGGTTGTGCAGCTCCGCGTCGGTCAAGCTGCCGACCAGGAGAAAGCGATGCTCCAATCTGCGCCTGGCAATCCCCTCCCTGATCTCTGGTCGCCGCGAGCCATCTCCAACCAACAACCACACCCAGTCGGCCTCTAATCGCTCGTTAAGATAGCTCGCTACCTCCGGCAGCACCTGAAAACCCTTGTTTGCCTCCAGACGACCGACGCTGAGGAGAATGGGCCATCTCCCGTTCAGGTCAAACCGCTCCACCAATTCTCCTTGCACCATTTCACTTAGGTGATCCCGGCACTCCTGTTCATCCACGGCATTGGGCAGAACGGCAATCCTTTGGTCGGGAACGCCGAGAAACTTCCTGACCTCATCCTGCGTACAGCGATCGCTGGCGATGACGTAATTCGCCCTGGCCGCGGCGTAGCGCGATAGAATGCGAAAGGGAAGATAGCCAAGGCGCTTCCCCAAGACCGGCGACTTGAATTCCTCGAGACCCTGCGGGTTGAAAAGGAGCGGCGCGCGAGCCGACCCCCAGCGGCGCTGCCAGGCGTAGCCAAAGGCGCACAGTCCCTGGGCGTGAACGACGTCGATCGGCTCTCTCGAAATCGACTCCCGTACCGCCTGACCCATATTCCAAGAAAACCGAGGATAGTTGACCGCCCTGTCGGGCACGGAATTGGTTCGGAACAAGAAGCGAGGATAGGTTTGGAAATGAGATCGAACGCTCTCCTGCAAACCGTGAAAAGCCAGCAGATCGGAGATCGGACCCTGCGCTGGCTGAGTGAAAAGCTCGACCTCGACTCCCTGCCTAGCCAAATGCAGGCAAAGGTGATAGGCGTGTCGCTCTAGACCGCCATAGCCGTGCAGGGGGTAGATTGCCCGAGTCAGGACAGCCACTCTCACCCTACGGCCCCTCCCCTCTCGGCCAACACTTCTTCATAGAGCCTTTCCACCTGCGCCACAACCACATCCTTCGAGAACCTCTGCTCGGCCACCTGGACCGCACCGGCCGATAAACGCCGCCGCAAAGGCTCATCCTCCAGTAGGCGCCTGACCTGCCGGCCAAACTCTTCCGGGCCAGTGGCCAGGAGACCGTTGTGGCCATCTTCGATAATCTCGCGGGTCCCGCCCGTGGCCATAGCCACGGTGGGCACCCCCAGGGCCATGGCCTCCAACAGAACCCGGCTCAAGGGCTCATCCCACCCCGATGGGAAAAGCAGGATCGTGGCTCGGGCCATCAGGCGAAGAGTCTCCTCTCCTGACGTCCAGCCGCTAAATCGCCACGGCAGGCCTTCCACGATGCCAGCGGCTTCCATCTTGTCCCTCAGGCGGCCGCTGCCCGCAAAGACAGTCGCAACCTCGAAGCGCTCCCGCGGCAGAATCTCCAGCAGTAGTTCGGCGCCTTTGTTCCGTTCCAGCTTTCCCACAAAAAGAAGAAATGGCTCGCCATCCTGGCCACCCTGGCGGACCGATACTGCGGCGATCCGTCGTATTTCCGCAAGGTCAACCAGATTGGGAATAGCTACCACCCGATCTGGATCGACATAGCCTCTCAGCCGGTCCGCGACAAATCGACTTACCCCTACCACGCGGTCAGACCGAGAAAGCCATCTCATCTTCAGTCGGACATTGCCCCGCATGTATGGCAGAAACAGTGCGAGAAAACTAGCTCGCCGACCTTCTCGCTCTCGGAGACAGTTCAATAGCTGACGTCCACTACAGTCGCGGCACGGCTGGCTACACTCCGCCATGGTGGAGAAATAACAGATGGGCCAGTAATCTCTGACGGTGCTGATAACCGGAACACCGGCGGAGAGGGCGGCCCGCACCGCCGGAGGTATGGTCAAGGAGTGCTGCGCGTGAACAAGGTCAATTCCTTCGCTTCTAACATACCCGGCGAGGTAACCGGCCAGATTCCTGTAGAGCACCTCGTTGCGGGAGATGTTTCGGAAAACGGGGAAGGACATCGTCTGGTAGCCGTACTCGGTGACTCTGAACCCGTCGAAGTTCCTCTCGCTAACATCCTTCCGACCCTCAACCGGCACGAGGATCTCGATCTCGTGCCCCCGCTCTCTCAAAGCTCTCGCTAGGTGATAGGTGCTCCAGCCACTGCCACCGCAGTTTGGCGGAAAGACGTCCGTCGGAAGAAGGATCTTCACTTTCTTACCACACCTCTGATGACGCCTTCCAATTGTTGGCAGTGGACCTGCCAACTGAAGTTCTGCACCACTCTCTCGCGAGCGCTCTGTCCCATTTGCCGGGCCCGGGGGAGATCGCCCAATACATCCAATATCCTCGCGGCCAGATCCCTGGAGTTACCCTCCTGAAAAACGAGTCCTTCCTGGCCAGACCGGATTATTCGGTTAAGGGGTTCAATGTCCGCGGTCACGACCGGAAGTCCCATAGCCATATACTCGAATATCTTCAAAGGCGACCAGTAAAATCCCACCTCTCGCAACGGCGCATGCACCACGGTGTTGAAAGGGGCCACCCCCACATCGGCCAGCGCCAGGTGGAGCGGCATCTCCGCATAGCTCACCGATCCGACAAGTTTGAGCCTATCCTCCAGTTTCTCTCTCCGGATTGCCTCGGCAATCTGCTTAAACAAGGGGCCCGTGCCGATCATCAGCAGGTGTACGTCGGAGGACGCTCGCAGGACCGTTGCGGCGGCCTCGACGAATTCGCCGACACCATGCCACCTCCTGAAACTCCCCTGAAACACCGCTACCCTGCTCTCTTGCGGTAGGCCGAGCCTGTCCCGCAATCGTTCCACCTCTCCAGGCCGCTCCGCCGCTAGCTCAGGGCTGAACAGCTCCACGTTGGCGCCCCAGTTGATCTCGTGAACCTTCTCTCGGGAAACCGCCGGGGGAACTGTGCCCGCTAGAGGGGTGACGATGCCATCGGCCCAGCGGCACTGCGCCTCGCCCCAGCGACGCATGAGCCCACCCAAAAGCCAGCGGTCCACCCGGCTCTTCAGCGACCTATCCGGGTCGAAGACAGGGGCGTTGATTTCTAGAACGGAAGGCCGGTTCATCCTCCGCGCCGAAATCATTCCGGCTCCCGCGAAGTTATAGTATCTCTCCATGATGACATCGGGTTTCAGTTCCCGGACCAAACGGTCCACGGCAAAAACCTTCCCGAAAGACCCCTTCTTGGGGACAGAATAGCGGTAGACGTCGATGGGACCAAGCCTGATAAGCCGCGGAGTCTCGCCCCTCGCAGCGTAGGCAACAACGTCAACTTTGTGCCCCAGCTCCGCCAGACCTTTGGCCACTTCCACCGTATGCGTCGATCCGCCGTAGTTCCCAGGCACCGGTATTCCGCTGGCGACGTAGAGTATCCTCAATTGGCACCGTACCATTCAAGCTAAGGTGGAAGGAACCTGCATTTCGTGTCAGAGAGGAATACCGGTAGGGGCAGGTCTCACCGACATTAACAACTTTCGCGAACGACGACCTTCCTGCGGCACTCAAGGTGGCGCACTCCCCAGAGCAAAGCAGACCTGTCCCTACACATGCTCTCCATGTCATCCTGAGCAGCGCCAGCGACGAAGGACCTCTCGATTGACCCGATCTGTAGAGACCCAGCATGCTGCGTCTCTACAAGGCCCGAAATTCTTCCATGCGCTAAGAATGACAATATCACTGCAGCACGTTTCTACCATCTTCAGCACAATTACCTTGAACG
>JAMDCE010000194.1 GCA_023489135.1 Chloroflexota bacterium | reverse complement strand
GCCCGCCGTTTTGACATCTCGGCGGGCACCAGGCCCGCCCTACTTCAACGGGACGGTTTCGACCAAATTGATAGCACGTGAAAACCCTACGGTTTAGCCTCGGTCAGGCTATCCAGCTCGCGGCGAAGGCTCTCCAGATCGGCAAAGGAGCGATAGACGGAAGCAAACCGAATGTAGGCCACGAGGTCTAGGCCGCGCAAGCGCTCCATCACCAACTCTCCAATGACGCTGCTCGGCACCTCGGGCACATTTAGCCTGAAGAGCTCGCCCTCTATCTCGTTGACCACGGTCTCCAACTGCTCTGCGCCAATGGGTCGCTTGGTGCAGGCTTTCCTAATACCGTCAAACAGCTTGCGGCGATCATACTCCTCTCGCCGATTATCCTTCTTGACCACCGTAAGGCTCACCGACTCAACCCGCTCGTAGGTCGTGTAGCGCATCCCACACGACAAACACTCGCGGCGGCGGCGGATAGTGCCACCTTCATTCAGCTCCCGTGAATCGATAACCTTTGAATCCCCGAACTGACAGTAGGGACACCTCATTCTCTACTCCATCGTGCCAAACGGCCCAATATTTCGCGCCCTCTCACCTCGGCACCACTAAATATTGATATTATAGCTAACTCGGAGGAGCAGTGCAACGGCTTGCCTCAGCGAACAAATCTCTCCGACCCTTGCGTTTCTGGCGCCGCCTGGAAGCCATTTCAGGGTTACCGGTCGCTTTCCTGGTACTAAAGTCCTGTGCCTATATAGTACCTATGGGTCATAAGACCCAGGAGAGTTTACCGTTTATCATGTAGAGGTCTAACGCGGCAAGGAGGACCAGGCATGACAGCCGAATCACAAGAGATGAGCCACGACGAATATGCTCCGGTACTGCGGAGAATACGCGAGTCAGTGCAGAAGCTTGACGCGTCCCCGGGAGCGCGGCCATCACCGGACTTTGTCCGGCGCGGCCGTTGGGCGCTTCTGCACACTTTGCGGGCCCCATCCGGCCGCGGCTTTTCTCACTCGTGGCGTTCCCTGTTCGCCGGCCCAACTCGGCTGGCGATCCCCCGGCGGCTGGCGGTGACCGGAACGGCCGTGCTGCTCGCCGGGATAATTGCTGTACCGGCCCTGGCCGGCCAAGGGCCGATGGCGGCAAGCTTCTCCTCCGCCGCCAGTGCCGTCGAACGAGCGATTGGCTTCACCCGGAGCAGCCAGAGCCCCACGGTGGCCCCGGTTTCTAACCCGACAGGCGCGCACCAATCCACCGCTGGTTCTTCGCTGAACCTCGCTGGGACCCCTGGAGGAGATCAAAGAAATTCCCTTGGTTTCTCTCCCGTGCTATCGCCCACGATCGATCCTTCAGACGGTATGACACCCTCGGTGGAGTGGGCACCCACCACCGAGCCTGCGCCAACCCCTCCATCTTCGGACGAATACGGCCCAGTCATTACCTCAACCGCTGAGTCTGCGCCAGAGCCTTCAGATGACCCGGGGCCCGTCAGCGCTCCAACGGCCGAGGCTTCCGATGAGCAGGCTGACCGGGCCGAGCCGCAGGCGGAGCGAGATGACCAGGAGCACCAGAACGACCAGGACGACGACGTTCAGATCTCTCCCACGCCGACAACGGAGCCAACACGAGAGGCCGACCAGAGCGAGTCCAGTGAGACCGATGATGAAGATGTTCCACCGACCGCAACGGTTTCGCCCGCTCCCGATACTCAGCCTGCGCCCGTCGAGGAGCACCACGACGACGATGCAAACCGCACTCCAACCCACACGGGTTCACCTGCCCCTTCCGACGATAGTCCTCGTCCTCAGTCGACACCTATCCCGGACGGGGGTAGCGATCATGAGGATTAGCGCCGGCGCAGAAGTCAATATTGAGTCAGCCGAAGCCTTCCAGGCTTCGGCTGACCTTCCTCATTTCACGAATAGTGAGGAGGCCGGTCTAGTTGAAGCGGCGGTCGCTGGAAGTGCCGTCGCCTTCGCTGCCCTCTACGAGCGTCACGTCGCTCGCGTCTACCGGGATTGTTACTATCGCACAGGTCACCGGGCCGACGCCGAAGATCTCACTCAGCAGACCTTTCTTCAGGCATGGCAGGCGATCCGACGCTACCGAAGAGGCAGCGCGCCTTTCGTGGCCTGGCTCCTCTCCATAAGCCATAACCGGACGGTGGACCACCACCGCAAGTCAAGCAGAGTGACTGTCTCCGACGACGAGGTCGCTTCCTGGCTGTGTCCTGACCCTGGCCCTGAAGCGGCCACAATGGATAGCCTCGCCGCCGACGCCTTGCGCTGCGCCGTACTTAAGCTGAAGCCGGAACGAAGGAAAGTGATTATCCTTCGCTATGTCGAAGGCTTCTCTGTGGCCGAGGTCGCCGAGGTGATGGGCAAGAGCAAGCCTTACATCTACACGCTCCAGCACCGCGCCTTCATCGACCTTCGCCGTCTTCTGGCGGCTCAGGATCAACATCCCGAGGAGATCAAGCCGGAAAACAGGTTCTATAGCACCATTTTCTCGGCTGCAAAGAAAGTTGCCGCCCCGCTGCGGCGAGCAGAGAACTCTTAAGTCTCCGTTAGAAAACGCTACCATCACAGGGTGCCCCTCGGGCTTTAACATACGAACGCTCCGCGAGAGAATCGCACCGGCCAGACTTCGCCTTTTCCAGAGCTTTCCTGGTCCTAGCTCCACCGAACAGGACCGTATTCTCACACTCTTGACATCTTCTCCTCCGGCCAAGACAACGATGGCGCTGCTGATGGTGGTAGCGCCACCGTTGTCTCCGGCTTATTGCCTCGCCCAGATGAGAAGAGAAGGCCCCCAGATAGGGGGCCTTCTCCACAACTGCAACCGCGCTATGGTCACGGTTCCGTAGATTAGTCGTTGTCCGGCTCGGCCGGGTGAGTCTGGTGCTCCGGCGTATCATGGCTCTCGCCACTGCCGTGGAAATCACCTTCGACCTTGCTCAAGGCCAACACCGCTTCTCCGTCTACCTCGCCGTATTCACCTCCGCCCGGAACCCAGGCGGGGAATCCCCCGTTGGCCAGTTGGTTGGCCATCAGGAAGCTAGCGCCCTTACCAACTGCGGCGCGGGTTCCTTTCCCCTCGACTTCGCCAACCCATTTCTCGAATGCCGTG
>JAMDCE010000339.1 GCA_023489135.1 Chloroflexota bacterium | reverse complement strand
GCCGCAGCCGAAAGATAGTCCTTGCAGGACCAGCCCTGAAAGACGGTTTCGCCCCAGGGGCACGAGTCAACCGTCCGGACGACCCGGTCCGGTCCTACCTCCGTCACCCGACCTACGACACCCACTCCCTGGTCTTCAAACCAACAGGTGAAGTTGGCCCAGGTGATAGGTGAACTGTGTTCCTCCTCGGGAATTTCATGGTCCTTCACGTACTGCCGGAAACCGTCGAGGACTAGCTGGCCAAAAGCTTTAATCCACAGTTCTTGAGCTTTCTCCTTTCCCAGTTCGGCCTCCATTACGTCAGCGAAACTCCGCATGACGCCTCCGGCTAGCCCTCGGCAGAACTCCCACTTTGCTTGCAGATCCAGCTCCGGCTGCGCGGTTGTGAACACACCCTTTTGCATAGTTCAACTCCTCCTTTGCCTGCGCTGTTCGGCGCGGCACCCACGAGCTCATGCTGAGACGAAGATTGACTGCTGGAGACTAGTTATCGGAGATGTACCTTGTGGCAAATTTCTTTAGGTGCACTTCGGCGAGGTTCTTCGACAGTGAGGCGATGGCTCTTCCCGCTTCAGACAGGTCTTTCGTTTCGATTTCCACCATGTAAATCCCAGGGCGTCTCATCGTCTTCACTTCGAATACCTCTGGCACCACCTCTCGGATTCCCATTAGCCTCTCAGCGATATCGCCGTCCTGGACTATCGCTTCCAACGTGGTCCAGACTTTCATTTGTGCGCGTCACCTCCTACCGGCTCACCCAGTTTATAATCCATGTACAATTCGTAGCACCCCTCAGAGCAAAACTTCATTTTCTTGCCCCTCACTTCCTTCCAAAGCACCTGGGCCGGGATCATTCGGCCACAGCAATCGCACTTGACGTTCACGGCGTCGTCATAGCTAAAGACCGTATCTCCCATCACCCTCTCCTTTTCTCCCTCTCACGCAGACTTGACTCTCTATTCAGTTCCAGAGTGACTGGGTCTATCACCGCACCATAGTATTCCCAGGCGCTCTCCACCGAAACGTACTCGTTTCTCACGTCTTCGACGACCATTTCTAGCTCTCTTTCCAGAGGTTCCCCGTAGCCACCCCCTCCGGTTGTCGCGTAATCGACAATATCTCCCTCATGGATAACTTTTACAGCGAACTTCGAAGGCACCAGGGTCCCAAACAGTTCTGTGGTATGCAAGTACTCGTTTGTGCCCTTCAGCTTGATTCTGAAGTCGTTCCAGTGACCACACTGATTGGGCTTGGGCGGAAGGCCGCCGAAGAGTCCGTATGGCGATCTTCGATAGCGATCGGCCAGCAGATTCAACCTGGCCTCGCCGGCTAAGAGCCTCATCAGATACCTCACGCCGAGTCCGCCTCGCCGGCGGCCAGGCCCACCTGAGTCACTTACCAGTTCGTAGGCCTCGTAAAGCCAAGGATATTTGCTTTCGAAGATCTCCACGGGCTGATTGTGATCGTTTCCTATCGGGCTTATCATAGCCCAGTTACCGTCCGCTTCCTTTCGAGCCCCCCAACCACCCTCCTGGTAGAGATAGAATATTCCTGTCTCGCCTGTCTCATGGTGCTGGGCGCCACAGGTGAAGTTATGGCACGTGCCGTAGCAACTGGCGACAACCCGATCTGGCACCGCCTGAGCCATTGCCCCCAGCATTACGTCTACGATCCGTGTGGACACCTCGACGTTGCCACCGAAGACTGCGGCGGGGAAGTCGGCGTTGACTACCGTCCCAGCGGGAGCGATCAGCTTTATTGGCCTGAAGCATCCGTGATTACTGGGTATGTGTGGATCGGTGACCTGCAAGACAACGCTGTAGGCCTGCGAGGCGCATACTCCAAACGTGGCATTGATGGCTCCCCTCGCCTGCTCGCTGGACCCCTCAAAGTCCACGATCAAATCTGTGCCCTTCACGGTGATGGCGACCTTAATCTTGTAGGGCTCTTTTCTAATCCCGTCGTCGTCCATGTAGTCTTCAAACTCGTACCGACCCTGGGGCAATTTCGCAATCTCTCCCCGCATTCTGCGCTCGGAATAGTTCTTGATCTCTTCCTGGCACCGCTTGAAGGTATCCAGGCCATATCGGTCCACGAGCTGGAGAATTCTCCTCTCAGCGACCTTTAGCGAACCAAACATCGCCCGCATATCGCCCTGGATTTCTCGCGGCACGCGGACGTTAGAAAGCAAAATCTTCCAAACGTCTTTCACCTCCTGGCCGCGGCTGAAAACCTTCACAGGTGGAAGCCGGATGCCTTCCTGGAAAATCTCCGTCGCGCTCCCTGGGAAACCGCCGGGCGCCATACCTCCCACGTCAATCTGATGAGCCCGGTTCGCCGGAACGGCGACAATCTCGCCGTCGACAAACACGGGCAGCATTATGGTGAAGTCGGTGATGTGAGTACCCCCGCGAAAAGGGTCATTATGCATCACTACATCCCCGGGTTCCAGGTTCTCCAGGCCAATCTCCTTGAGACTCCACTCCACCGCATAAGGCATCGCACCCAGGTGAACGGGGTTGAACTCAGCCTGGGCGACCATCTCCGCCGTCCCATCGAAGAGGGCGCAGCTAAAATCGAACCCTTCGCTGAAGATAGGGGAATAGGCGGTCCTGGACATCGCCATCCCCATTCCGCGACATAAAGAGATCAAACTCTCTCTCACAACTTCCAGCGTGATTGGATCCACTTTCCCAGTCTCCACCTTCGCCCCTCCTTATTCCAAAGTGATTACCAGGTTACCGTAGCGATCCACGACAGCCCGGTGGCCAACGCTCCAGTTCCCAGTGGAGTCCATCTCCTCAACCACCGCTGGCCCTACCACGGCGCTGCCGGCTGGAAGCCGTGATCTCTCATAGATTCCGCTTTCCACGAATTCCTCGTATTTTTTGAAGTAGATGCGCCGCGTCCCCTTTCGCCCGGCCTCGGCCTCACCTTGTTCGATCTCCTTAAGCCTGGGCTTTTCCGTAACCCCCACCGCCGTCACGCGCAGGCTGACGAATTCGACAGGCTCGTCCAGCTTGGAATGCCCGTAGAGCTTTTCGTGCTCTCGATTGAAGTTCTCGATAATCTTGGGGAAATCTGAATCCGTGAGCCTGCTGCCACTGGGAACTGGAGCGTTAACCTCGAAGTTC
>JAMDCE010000091.1 GCA_023489135.1 Chloroflexota bacterium | reverse complement strand
GGAATGTCAGGTAGAGCGGTGTCACAGCGGAAACCCATCCAGGGTTTCGACTGTTTGCGAGATCGGCGCTACTCGGAGTATCGCAGCGAGGCTCTTCGAGAAGGATATCGATCGATGCTGGCCACGCCGCTTATTTCTAAGAAAATGGTATTGGGGACCTTGACCGTGTACTCGGCCACACCCCACTGTTTTACTCGCGATGAGATTCAGCTGCTGACGGTCCTCGCCAACCATTCCGCCATTGCGATAGAAAACGCTCGTCTTTACGCCGAGCAGCAACGACGGCTCACGCTCACAGAGCTCGCAATGTATACAAGCCTTGAAAAGCTGAGCCACCAGCAGAAGTTCCAGGTCGTTTCGTACCACGGTAACAAGGAACTCGCTATTCTCTACCGCCTTTCTCAGGCGATCACTTCGGCGATGGGAGTCCAGGATATACTTGAGTTGGCTTTGTCGGAGTTGTCCAACGTGCTTAGTTTTTCGGTCGCGGCCGTGTTCCTCTACGACGAAAACAAGGAGCATCTCTCTCTGGCGGCGTCGCGAAATCTGATGCACTTGTTGCCCGACAAAACGGCTTTGACTATTCCTCGCGGCCGGGGGTTAGCTCGGAGAGTGGCAGAGCAAGGGAAGCCGCTGTTGGTAAACGATGCGGACAGTGACCCGGATTTCAAGCGGGTCTTCAAGGGTGTCCCGATGGGTCCGGCCATGTGTGTTCCTCTCAAGGTTGGTGATGAGGTTCTTGGAGTTTTTATTCTTGGCAGTCACCTGCAGGGTAGCTACGCGGAGGACCGTCTGTCCTTTATAACTACTTTCGGCAATCAACTGGCGGTTGCGATCGTGAATGCTAATCACGTTAGGCGGATGGAGAATATGGCCATTCTGGAGGAACGGGCTCGAATCGCTCAAGATATGCACGACGGTCTTGCGCAGAGGCTCGCCAGCCTCAATTTGCAGACGGCGGTGGTTCACGATCTGCTGCTTTCCAACGAGGTGGAGGATGCCAGGGAAGAGCTCGTTAAGATAATGGAGGGCATAGAAGAGAGCAATCGTGAGATCAGAGAGGCGATCCAGGGGCTTAGATTCAGATCAGAGTCGCTCCCGAACATCAGAATGTGGTTGCAGGCCTACGCGGAGGACTTCTCCCGTCGGACAGGTATTAGCGCAGTGGTTGAAGCGCCTGAAAAAGTGATCGTTCTCTCTTCCGCCGTTCAGAGCGCCCTGCTGAGAATCTTTCAAGAGGCACTGTCAAATGTGCGCAAGCACGCCAGGGCGCGGAACGTCAGAATTGGCTTGAAGACCTCCGCCAATTTCATCACCTTGACCGTCGAAGATAATGGGTGCGGCTTCATCTCGACCAGCCGGCCGACAGGAGAGTCGTCGAGGTTCGGTCTCTCTGTGATGAAAGAACGCGCCCAGCAGTTTGGCGGAGACGCGCGCGTATCCTCGGTGCCTGGACGTGGAACGAAAGTGGTCATCAAAGTACCAGTTATTGGGCGGAGACAAAGAAATTGAGCGAGATCAAAGTCCTCATAGTCGACGATCACATCCTTTTTCGCCACGGCTTGGTCACCATCTTGCAGAAACAGAGGGAGATCAAGGTCGTCGGCGAGGCAGGCAATGGCGTGGAGGCCGTGAAGCTTGCGAGGGAGTTGCGGCCTGACGTCATCCTTATGGACATTAGTATGCCTGAATGCAATGGTATTGAGGCGACACGGGAACTACGTGAGGATGCTCCTTCGACCACCGTCATCATGCTCACGGTGTCCGAGAAGGATCAGGATCTCCTTGATGCCATAAGGGCCGGGGCCAGGGGATACGTATTGAAGAGCACCAGGCCAAAGGACTTGATCAATGCCGTTCGTCTTGCCGCTAACGGCGAATCGGTGATTTTACCAAGCCTGGCCACGGGTCTCCTGAACGAGCGTCCTACAAAACCGCCTGAGGCTGCCGTGGAGAACGGCCAGAAGATCTCGCCGACTCTGGCTGAATTGACCGAGCGTGAAACAGAAATCCTGAAGCTCCTCGGGCGCGGCGCAACGAACAAAGAGATCGCTGGGGCCCTTTGCGTGGCCAACAACACTGTCAAAACCCACTTGCACCATATTCTGGACAAATTGCACCTGCACAATCGTAGCGAGGCGGCCGCTTACGCCGTCAGAGAGGGCCTAGCCTAGGTTCAATGGTGAGGCGAGAGTATTAGCCCGCTTTGACCGGCAGACGACGATGGGACTAATCCTATTGTCTCGCCACATCATGTGGTTGTAATACCGAGCACCGGCGATTATGAGAGAGCTGCTGAGGAAGTAGCTCTTTTTCTTTTGCAAAGATCACTCCTCAATGCATCTCTCGGTCGATAGACAAGGAAGCCAACCGCGTCTAAGATTGCGTAGGTCCGCAATCGCGAGACCTGGCTCTTGAATGATGTCATTCTAGCTGGCTGAGATTGGGGAAAACTTGCGCGATGGGTGCGTTAGATTGAAGCAACATCGAGTTCTCATCGTCGGTAGCCATCCACTTTTCTGCCAGGGCATAAAGAATATCTTGGAGGCGTGTGCTGACATCAAAGTGGTGGGCGTTGGAAGTGAGAGAGAATGGATTTTGAGAGTGATGAAACGTCAACGCCCGGATGTTGTCATAGCAGACGACAACGAGGCGAGGTCGGAGGATTCCAATCCGGTCCCCGTGATCGCGCAGGCTAACCATTCAGTTAGAATCATTCTCCTCACCCTCGAGGACAACACCATGTCTATTTGCCGCGGGCAGTTCGGCCACTCTATTGATAACGCGCGGGCCCAGGATTTGATCGCCGCAATTAAAGATGCCTGAGTTAGGCCATTTCTATCCAAACCGATTTTTTTGTCCGAGAGTGTGACTAAGGGGAAAGATGGCTTTATCCCGAATTCTCGGGGTAAGTCGACTTGAACCGCTAACGTACGAGGATTTTCGTCAACGCTGACGAAAATCCTCGTCTGCAGCGAGCGCAGGAACAGCCTCGATGACGCAGGCGACCTGAATCAACTTGCAGCCGGCTAGTTGTCAGGAAGTTGCTGGGGCCTAAGGCACGCTAATCGGTGGTTGGCCTTTCACTTCTGGCCCCAGCAGTTTCTCTTGTGTGGCTACCAACCTTTTCTCTCA
>JAMDCE010000344.1 GCA_023489135.1 Chloroflexota bacterium | reverse complement strand
CGTCGAAGAGGAACTCGACGCACCGTGCACCGAGGAAATGGCGACCTTCGACCTCTTCGTCTCTTATGCCAGTTCCTCCGAGTACGACGTGATGGTCTTCGACACCGCGCCAACGGGACATACCCTTAGGCTGCTCCAGCTTCCCATCGAATGGAGCAAGCAGATTCAAGTCAAGATCTACGCGTCGGTAGACAGCCAGCAGGCAGGAGAGGCGACCAAGGCGAAGTTTGGTCAGGTGATAGATCGCATGCGAGATGTTAGACGCACGACGTTTTCGTTTGTGATGTATCCTGAGGCCACTCCCGTCGTCGAGGCGTATCGGGCAGCTCGTGACGTCGAGACGTTAGGTATCGGCGTAGGGTTCGTCGTGGCGAATCAAGTGCTTCCCGAAGAGCATTGCACCAACGCCTATTTCAAGAAGCGCTTCGCGATGCAGCAAAAGTACCTGGAGGAGATGAAAGACCGCTTCGGCGTGCCGATCTTGCAAATGCCCCTGCTGGAGCACGACGTGAGAGGCATCGACACGCTGGTCGAGATGGGAGAGGCGCTCTTCGGCTTGCCCTTCCCCAATGGCCATGCAACGGGGAAGGGCAAACTTGGCGTCACAGTGGACCGAGGCAAGGCCGTTGTGCAAGGGACCAACGTCAATTAGCGAGAAATCCCTCAGGAACGAGACCCGAGCCTTGCGCAAGGGGGAGAGGTTAGCTTCTACAGATGCAATCAAGCCGATTGCGGGCTCACGTGGCGATGCTGTTGACCGCCCTCATCTGGGGGGTCTCCTTCGTTCTGATGAAACTCGCCCTCCGCGAGATACAGCCCGAAGCGATAACCCTGCTGCGCTATCTCGTCGCGTCGATCGGTTTTGGCGTTTTTCTGCTAGCAGGCCGCCGAAATCTGCCATCTATCCCCCGGCGTGACTGGGTCAGAACGATAGCGGCCGCCGCTACTGGCGTCGTCGCCTACGGTATGTTGGTGGCCATCGGGCTGCAGAACTCGGCATCCAGCATCGCAAGCCTCATCAACACAACAGGACCTGTTTTCACTCTCGTACTCGCCGGCATCTTTCTCAACGAAAGTCTGACGCGCAATCGCATACTTGGGATAGCCATTGCCGTGTGCGGCGTGCTTCTCATAATAATTCGAGGCAGCGGCGAAACGAACTTGACCGTTGCCAATGTGTTCGGACCGTTCCTCGTCGTCGTCGCAGTGCTCTCATGGTCTCTCTACTCGATATTGGCCAAACCGTTGCTCCAAGACTATCCAGCAATTCCTTTCACGGCCTATCTTATGATCCTGGGGACGCTCTTGATGGCGCCCGTGGCGCTAGTGACCAAATGGGATGCCTCTGCCATCGCCTCCCCCATCGTCTGGATCGCGGCTGGCTTTTCTGGAATCGGCAGCACGCTAATAGGGCAGTTGCTCTGGAACTATGCGCTCACGATCCTCGACGTATCCGAGGTATCGGCGTATCTCTATCTGGTGCCGCTCACTACCGTGATCACCGCGATTACGTTCCTTGGGGAGGCAGTCACGATCTACTTGCTTCTCGGGGGAGCCATAATCGTCATCGGGGTGGCGCTGACGAATCGGGCGAGGAGCGCACGTTCCTAGTAACTCTCATTCCTTGAAGTGACACCAAGAATCCCACTTCTTCACTTCAGCCTCAGCCATCTGCCTACAAGCAGATACTCCAGGCAGATTTAGCACATTCCAGTTGAGTTCACCCTCACCGCGACTAACGTCACCAGCAACAGTGCCGGGCCGGCCCTTATATTCGTCGCATCAGGGCCGTGAGTTCGTAATCGGAACAGAGAGCCAGCCAAATCGATTAGCAGCAAAGCGCACGAGGTGTGTCGTGCGCTTTGCTCAATTCCTCGTACTTAATCACGCCTAACGACCAGGCGTTAGATCGGCAAATGTGCTATAATGGCGCCGCTTACCCTCCTGACTTCCCCACAAGGACATGATATCCTCAACATGAGGCGGGCTCGATTCAGTCAAGGGAGCTGCCAGGTGGCGCAGGAGCAAAACGGGGACAATAGCGATGGCCTGAAGGAGCGGATTATCACCCTCAGCGACGGCATTTTCGCCTTCGCCATGACGTTGTTAGTGTTGGGACTTGAGGTGCCTGTTCTGGCGTCTCAGGCTAGCCCGAACGATTTGCTGGGAGCCCTTCTCGGTCTCTGGCCCAGACTCGAGAGCTACATCATTAGCTTCCTGGTCATCGGAGGCTACTGGGGTGGCCAGCACCGTATCTTCAGGTACATTCGGCGCGCCGATCGCGGCCTGGCCTGGCTCAGCATTCTGTATTTGATGTGTATAGCCTTCATGCCATTTCCCACGGCGGTGCTTGGAGCTTTCAGTCGGAACCAGGTTGCCGTAGCGTTTTATGCTGCTACCCTGGCCATCGCCGGGCTGCTCACGTGGTCTCTATGGAATTATGCCACAAGCGGCCATCGCCTCGTGGACCCTGATCTAGACCCTCGCCTGATTGCATATAACTCGCTAACTATCCTCTTGTCGGCAGCCGTATTCCTGGTGTCCATCGGCATCTCTTTCTGGAGCCCTGCGCTGGCAATGTACTCGTGGCTACTCACTGCTGCCGTTCATCCGATGCTCGACCGCATCCTTGGCTCTGGGCACTAGTCCTTGGCCAAGGGAAAGTTGTGTCAGGTAGCGACACAAACATCGGCCCCAATGTCGCTACCGCGCTCCGGCCAACGCCAACCGTGGGGAAGTGCGTCGTATTTTGGAACTGGCGAGCGAGTCGACGCGCTGGTTGTGTCGGTGGCCATTGTGTCCACGCACCCACGACGCCGAGACCTTTATGTCTTTTGCCACGAGCAATTCGCGAATCTCTGCCCAGAGCTCCTGGTTATCCTTTGCCCGGCATCCTGCGCGGACGTGGTCTACCAGGTATCGACTGTCGCTATGCACGCCGAGGTGTGCCCCTTCGGGCACGCAGGCCAGGGCGGCCAGCATTCCGCATACCTCAGCACGGTTACTGGTAGTATGGTCGATGCTGCCGTGCATCTCCCAGCGCTCGCCGCGCGGGCCAAAGATGATGGCACCCCAGCCGCCGGGACCATTGGGTCCGGAAGTGTCGAGCGGCGCGCAACTGCCATCCGTGAAAGCTACA
>JAMDCE010000394.1 GCA_023489135.1 Chloroflexota bacterium | reverse complement strand
TCGCATCTGGCCATCGAAGAGATATGGAGCGCGTATGCCCTGGATGCGCAAGGGCGATGTGTAGCAGGATGAGCATACCTGCGTGCCTTTTGTTGGCTGCCCACACACGCGGCAGATAGGTCCTGTTACGCGCGGCAGGTTCATTTTACAGTCATCGCAGAGCCAGGTGTCTCTCCTCCCGCAGCAAACACAGCGAGGCGGAAACAGCAGGTCCAGGATTCCCTTTAGCAGGTCCCGATGTTCCTTCAGAATCACGCGGCAGTCTCGATCGACAGCAAATCGCCGACCTGTGTTGCAGTGCGCTCTATAGTCCCGGCGGGAAGTTCAATCACGAACTTGGCGCGCATCACGAATCGGCTGATGCGAAATGGTGGCATAGAACTGTACAGATGAACGACCCGGTAGTTGCCGTCGAAGAACAAGACATCTATCGGATAAGCCATAAAGAATGTGTGAATGCTTTGACACGGCCTCAGGAGCAGAGCTTCATCCTCTTCCAGTCTCTTGGTGCCGAGCAGCCCTTTGAGGCGAAGCCACGGGCTCGTCGCAATCTTGCCGTTGTTCGCTAGAGCCACACCACGGGTCGCGTTGACGAATTTCATTTGCCAACTAGGCCTTTAACCAACGTCGGTATCGCGGGGCCAAGGACGATAACGTAGATAGAAGGGAAGATCAGGAAAACCATGGGGAAAATCATCTTAATCGGCGCCTGATGGGCGAGTTCTTCAGCCCGCTGTCTGCGCCGCGTGCGCATCTGCTCGGACTGAATTTGCAGCACTTTGGCAATGCTGACGCCAAGCTGGTCGGCCTGGATGATCGCGCCGACGAACGTGGCTATGTCTTGCACGTCCGTCCTGGCAACCAGCGCTCGCAAAGATTCCCGCCGCGTCTTGCCCATGCGTATTTCCGATAGCACGCGGCTGAATTCGTGAGACAGGGCGTTGTCCCATTTCTGGGACACTTTGAACATAGCCGAGTCGAATCCCAGGCCTGCCTCTACGCAAACCGTCAGCAAGTCCAGCGCATCCGGCAGCGTTTTCACGATCTCTTTCTTCCTCGCGCTCACCCTGGAGCTCAACCAGATGTTAGGAACGTAGTAGCCTATAGCGCCAAGGATCAGCGAGAAGAGCATCCCCATAAGCAGGTTTCCTCCTCTGACGAAGATGAGTAAGACCATTCCGCCGAGAAGCAACGCCAGCAAGCCCTTTATGCCCAGATAATCGCGGACATCCATGTTGTACGGATTGCCGGCGAGAACGAGATTTCGCTTGATGGCTTCTACGGTCTTAGGAGGGGTTCTCCGCATGAGAAAGCTTGATATCCTGCTGACTATCGGCTTAATGATGCGCTCGGAAAATGGCTGCCGCAATTCGAGCTCTTCAAGCGAACGAGCGGGAACGGCGTACTTGGTCAGCCTCGATTGAACGGGATCTGCCTCCTGGAGCCGCGTGAGGCCGACGAAGAGAAGCCCGATACTGAGCATTGCGAGCACAGATAAGATTAACGTCGCGAGTGTTTCCGTCATTTCTTGCCTGATCCAAGCGTGATTAGACTTCTATGTCCGTGATGCGCCGCATGACCATAAACCCGATGAAGATTAAAACGCCGCTGCAAATGGGCAGCACCAGCACAGGCATGCAGATCACTGTCTCTGTCGAGAAGAGCTGCATCATATACTTCGAGTTTAGCAAGAAGAGAATAAAGCCCAGACCGACGGGAAGCAAGCTAATCACATACCCGCTGAGGGTTTGTTGAGACGTCAACGACTTTATCTCTCCTTTGACGCGAACTCGCTCGCGTATCGTGCTTGCGATCGTATCGAGTATCTGGGCGAGGTTTCCGCCAACCTCGTGCTGAACGTTTATGGCCGAAACCATCAGATCCAGGTCGTCGCTTTCGATCCTGTTTACCAGGTGAGCTAGAGCCTCTTCAGGCGAGAGCCCCAGATTCACCTCTTTCACAACTCGACTGAACTCTTCCGAGGTAGGCTCGGGCGCCTCACGAGATACCAGGTCTAGAGATTGCAGCAGGCTGTAACCTGAACGCAGCGAGTTTGCGATCAGCACGATGGTATCTGCGAGTTGATTGTTAAAGGCTTTCTGCCGCGCCACCTGTCGCTGCCTCACGTAGAGGCGCGGCAAATAGAATCCAAATACGCCACCTACCAGTGCCACCACTGGATTCTGCGAAATGAGGAAAGCTATGGCGATGAACGAGAGTATACTGGTGGCGCTCATCATGAGATACTCGGCAACTGTGAGCTTCAGGTTTGCTCTCGCCAGTTCTCTCTGGATGTGCGAGGCGAAATTGCTTCCCGCAATCGCCTTGTCCATCTTCGCGGCTATCGGCCCAGATGTGGCTTGTTCGCTGGATTGGGAATGCTTCCGCTTGTTGGACGTGCCGAGGCGGGCAGCTATGTCAATACTGCTGCCAATGCTCCTGTGGAATCCCCAGAAGATGAGGGCAATAGACAGCATGGCAAGGATTGCTGTTAGAAAAGGAGTGCCCACGCGAATCCCCTTTTTGGCCTACTAGAAGTATGCCTCGAATCCGAAGATGCGAGGTGGCAGATAAATGTTTGCGGCTTCCAGCTTGGGCGTAAACTTCGGCCGTATCCCAGTCGGCCGAATCCTGCCGATGATTCGTCCATCTTCTACACCAGTTTGTTCGAATACGAAGATGTCCTGTAGAACCACGATGTCTCCTTCCATCCCCACCACTTCCGTGACGTTGACAACGCGACGGCTACCATCGCGCAAGCGCTCCTGATGAATGATCAGGTCGAGCGCTGAGGAGATTTGCTCGCGGATGGCCCGCAAAGGCAAATCCATACCGGCCATTAGAACCATCGTCTCCAGACGCGCTATGGTGTCGCGAGGCCCGTTGGAGTGAGCGGTGGTCAATGAGCCATCGTGACCTGTGTTCATTGCCTGCAACATATCCAGCGCTTCGCGTCCACGACACTCGCCCACGACTATTCTATCGGGGCGCATTCGAAGGGCGTTGATGACGAGCTCACGGATCGTAATCTGGCCTTTGCCCTCGATGTTCGCGGGGCGACTCTCCAACGTCACCACGTGCTCCTGCCGCAACTGAAGTTCGGCAGCGTCCTCGATGGTCACTATACGTTCGTCGTTTGGTAT
>JAMDCE010000424.1 GCA_023489135.1 Chloroflexota bacterium | reverse complement strand
CAGCTTGAAGTGATCCAGGCTGCGGATCAAATCGGCGGCCGCCCTATCCAGCCTTTCGGCGGCATCTATGCTATCCAGCGGAGCGCCGGCGCTGCTCAGCAAGCGGCTCAATTCCGCTGCTTCTCTGGTGACCAGCCTGGCGCTTTCCTTGGTGCTGCCCAGCCTCGCGTTCAGGTCGGCGATCATGTCGTTGGCTGCCTCGGCCAACTCCTTCATCTCGTCGTGTTTGCGGAAGGTGACCCTTCTGCGCAGATTGCCCCGCCCTATGTCCTTGAGTGCCCGAGTGAGGTTGAAGGCCGGCCCAGCCACGCGATGGGTGTACAGGATGCTGGCGACGATCGACCCGGCGGCCCCCAGAATGTTCATTCCTACGAGGGTAGGCAGGACTATCTCGCTGACGTCCTGGACCGCGATGTGGGCCGAGTAGAGGGTGCGTCCGAGGTCACGTTTGGTGGCGGAGAAGAACAGCGCCCCGCCGAGCACCAACAGCGCGAAGAATATGATCTGAATGCCGATGATTAAGCGAAGTTGAGAGCCCTCTCGGAGGAAATACTTCCTCCTCTGCGCTCGAACAGGCTGTGAGGTCATCGTTGTCCCCCCTGCTTTCCACCCTGAAACGATCACTTGCACGAACGCTTGGCAAAGAGAGTATACCATAAGTGGGGGCCGGGGGCCAGGGGTAAGATTTCGTATTCTACAGGTCAGATTTCGTATTCTTGACCTGCAAGTTGCTGTGTGCTATGCTCTAGACAGTTGAGGAAACGCATTATTCAACGGTGGAAGCCGCTGAGCACCGCTGCTCATCTCCAAGGTTGCAGGTCACAATTGCGACGAAGCGCAATAGTAGAGGAACCGCTCAAGAACTGACCCCGAAGGCTTGCACAGTCCTAATATCTTGTCACGGTCGATTTGGTTCACAATCCACAAATCCAGGAATGATGGAGCGCTAGGGCTTTTTCGAATCAGTTGCATCAGTGTGATCCGACATAGCGGGAAACCCGATGCTGGGCGTTTCTTGAATGGGGAATGGCATGAAGTGGCAAATCCCCTTTGTGGCGACAAAGCTAGCACAACCTGTGATCTCTGCTCGCATACTGCGCCGGCCGCGCCTTGTCGCCAAGCTCCGCGACATCCTGACGCGTCGCTTGCTTCTCGTGTGCAGTGGACCCGGCAATGGCAAAACAAGCCTGCTAGCTCACCTCGCTGAGTTGGGCTATCCAGTTGTCTGGTACAGCCTAGGGCGCAGCGATCGTGACCTGCCGGTATTCCTTTCCCACCTCATGGCGGGCATTGCTCGACATTGCCCCGATTTTGGGGAGACGTGGTGGAGCCAGATAGAAGATCCCCACCAGCTCGAGAAGGACATCGAGGTAATCCTTAGTTCGCTCGTGAACGAACTTATGGCCCGAGTTGACAACCACATCACAATCGTTCTGGATGACTATCACACCGTTGAACAGAGCCGGGGGGTCAACTATGCCGTCAACTACCTGCTTTCCTATCTGCCGCCGCAAGTGCACGTGGCCATCGCCAGTCGCACTGCTCCCTACTTTCCTTGTCTCCCGCGTCTTAGGGCGACTGGACAGGTCGTGACCGTCGAGGAGGGCGATCTTCAGTTTACTGCTGCTGAGGTGGCACAGCTCTTCGCCCAGATCTTTGACTATCCGTTGGATCCTCCATCACTGGCCATGCTCTTGGATCAGACAGGGGGCTGGATTATCGGATTGCAGCTCATTGGCCATTCGATCCGGTCCAACAAGACGGACACAAACCTGCGGGCTGCGCTGGCCGCATCGAAGGGCACGCTTTTCAGCTACTTCGCCGAAGAAGTGCTCAAGAAGCAGCAGCCAGACATTCAATCCTTCCTGAAAGAATCATCCATTTTTTCTCGTCTGAACGCCTGTGAATGCGATGCCATCCTCGGCAGATCCGATTCCGCGAAGGTTCTTTCCGTCCTCGAGCGACAGTGCACCCTGCTCCTTCGTCTTGACGACGAGTCGTACCGCTACCACAGCCTTTTCCACGATTTTCTTCACGAGCAACTCTCGCTCGATGGCCATCGAGAGCGTGCTCTCCATCGGCGTGCAGCGGCGTTTCTCCAGAACCAGGGTCAAGACGAGCACGCCATAAAACACCATCTGCTCGCAGGAGATTACGCTGAGGCTGCCGTGATGATTTCGAACCTGTCCGAAAAACTCTTCCAAAGTGGCCGTTTCGACTCGTTATTCTATTTTGTTAACGAGCTGCCGGCCGACATCAGCGGCAAGTTCCCGGACCTCCTTATGTGGGCCGGCAAGGCGCTCGAACTGCAGGGCCATTTCCAGGAGGCTCTGAGCCGTTATCAAAAAGCTGAGAACCTGTATAAGGGAACCGGCAACAATCTAGGTCTTAGTCGAATCCTCAACAGCAAAGGTTACGTGCTGCTATGGGCCCGGGCCGAGCCTGGCGAGGCGGAAGACCTTCATCGGCAGGCGTTGAATTACCTCGGCAGTGGGAGTAGGCTGGAAAGAGCCACGATCCTCAACGGCTTGGCCTTCGACATGATCTGCGAGGGCAACGGCTCCGCTGCTCTGGAGTTCTACAGCAATGCCTTGCGTATCTATGTGGAGGAGGGCGACAAGCTTGGCGAAATGCGGACGCTAATAAAGCCTGGCTCAATCCTCTTCTGTATGCGTGGTGATTTTGCTAAAGCGCTACGCTTGCTGGAGAAAGCGGAGCGACTCGCCATCAAACTGGACGCGAAGCGCGATCTAGTGGAGTGCCATACCACCCGAGGAGCAGTGTTCATGTTTATGGGTGAATATGCCAAGGCAATCGCCACGTCGAAGAAAACGATAGATTTGGCTAGACCGCCCGGTGTATCTCCTCGCGACATTCATCGAGCGTGAGTATCTGCTTGTAGCAGACGAGGGCTGAATCGTAATTGTCCTTCTGTTCATACAGGCTGGCAAGCCGCCCGAGTCCGGAAAGATAGAGCTCGGGCAACCTCTGCCTTTCGGTCCAACACCACTCTTCGTCAGGCAAATCGTGCATCAACTCGCCTCTGTATAGTTGCGCAGCTTCCTCGAACTTGGCGATAGCCTTGTCGATATCCGGTTCAAGCGATGCAGCCTGCACGCCCCTCTCGAACAATTCGACGTCAACGGCCCCGCCACG